>NZ_JASATH010000083.1:0-32200 GCF_038440215.1 Inquilinus sp. OTU3971
GAGATGCGGATCGGATGGTTCGGTCAGGCAACAGGTATCGATGCCTATCATACGTGGCTCCTGACGCCGACTTCCGGCGGTTGTCAGGTCATCACCGAAGAAGTGGTGAAAGGCCCCGGCGCGGTCAGCTTGCGGAACTCGGACCTCGCCGCCATGCACAAGGGCCACGATGTGTGGCTGAGCACGTTGAAGATCCTCGCCGAGAAGTGACGAAACTGAATACAGAATAAGCGTAGCTGGTGGTTGAGATTCAGCGGCCTACAGCAGTTGATGGTTACATCACCGAAGTATTGCTCGGGTTTGATGGTGGCATCCACTCGGACTGATCCCGGCCCACCATGTGTCCCCAAAGCGGCGTAGGGCGCACTGCTACATAGCAGGGCGTCCAGCGCCAGTCGTGCGTTCTGTCTCGAAGGTGAGGCGCCCACGGTCGCCGCCAAGACGGCTGCCCGCCTCCTCGGCTCATATCGCCAAGCCCGGATCGGGGCTGGCGTCCAGCGACTTGGACCTTTGAAGGCGGAGGTTGCCGCAAAGCCCGGCCGACCGAGACCGTCGGGTGGGTGTTGACGAGAGCAGGCTGTTGGGCTGCGTCAGGGCCCGGACGGTGAGAACTGCCCACTCAGGAATGAAGAAGGGGCGGCGCCGGCCAAGGAATCCGAAGTACGATGGACGCGATCCCGGAGGCTCTTCTCCTCCGCCGGCAGGCGGACTGTACACATCTTCGAGCAGGGCTCCCGGGCCCCCGGGAGCGGGGCAATGACGACTTCAATTTGTCAATATCGGCCATCGATAGATTTCAGTTTCAGGATTCGGAAGAGCGAATACCATTGGTCATCCCTCGGGGGATTGTGAGGGCTATCCTTCGGCTGTTGTCTGTTTCTGGTTCCAGCCAAGCCAGATCTGCCGGTGAGACGGGGCTGAGATAGGTGGTGGGCGTCGCCTGTTGTCGCTCCTCGACGATCGACAGCAGGCGACATGGGGCGGGCGAACCCATAGAGGAAGTAGGGGCGTGAGATATCAGGCGATCGAGTTCGAGGCAGACGGCGTGCCGCTTGTGGGCAACCTCTTCTTGCCTGATCGCGCTCCTGTCGCGCTTGCCGTCACCACCGGTCCGCTCACCTCCGTCAAGGAACAGGCTGCGGGTGCCTATGCCCGAGCCCTCACGGCGCAAGGCTTTGCTGCCTTGGCCTTCGACCATCGCCACTTCGGCAAGAGCGGTGGCCAACCGCGTCAACTCGAAGCGCCGTTGACGAAGGCGAGAGATATCCAGCGCGCCGTGGACGCACTGACGGCTCTCCCGAAGATGCGGAGGCTGCCCGTATTTGGCGTCGGCATCTGCGCTGGCGCCGGCTATATGGCACATGCGGTCGCCACGGACGGGAGATTTGCGGGGTTCGCCGGCATCGCCGGGGTTTATCCGGACGCGGCGCAGACACGCAGGTCGATGGGGCAGGCCTATGTCGCTTCGCTCGAGCGGGCTGCGGCAGCAGAGGCCCGATGGAGAGAATTGGCGAGACGGACCGGATCCCGGCGGTGGCGGAGGCCGGAGGTGATGTCGCTATGCCTCTTCCCGAGGCCTTCACCTACTACGGAACTGGGCGCGGGGCGGTTCCGAACTACGTCAACGCGTTGGCAGTTCAGTCGCGTGCGCTCACGCTTCCCTTCGATGCTCAAGGGCTCGCGCCGAAAATAAAGGCTCCCACGGTGATCATTCACTCCCGACGCGCGCTGTTTCCCGGTCTGGCGCGCCAGTTCTTCGAATCTCTGCTGGCTTTGAAACGGGAGATATGGCTGACATCGACAGGCCAGATCGATTTCTACGACGACCCGGACCTCATCGCGGACGCGGTCGCCCAAGTCGCCTTGTTCTTCCGCGGCGATTGCCTGGGCCTCCGGAGTGAGCTCGATCTGCTCGCCGGGGACCAGGCCAGGGGCTTGCGTCGGGCTGACCAGGCGGTACGGCACGCGGAAGCGCGCAAGCGGTAACCCGTCTGCTCCGACGTGGCCGTCCGGTCGGTTGCGGGATCTGCTGAAGGGTCAGGAGAAGACGCCAGCTCGGTGTCGCCGTTCGCCGCCAGTTGCAGAGCATTGGGGAGGTTGGGAGTGATTGTCGAGTACATACGATACAATTTGAAGCAGAAGACTGTGTCTTCTCTGATCGATGCGTATCGCCGGGCCGGCGAGTATCTCGAGAAGACGCCCGAATGCCTTGGGTATGAGCTTTCTGTCTGCGAGGAAGTGCCTAGCAGTGTGATCCTCCGGATATTATGGGACTCACGCGAGGCCCATCTGGAGGGCTTCAGGAAGGGGCCAAACTTCTCGCCATTCCTCGCGATCGTCGGGCCGTTTTTCGGAGAAATCGAGGAGATGCGCCACTATAGCCCGACCGGCTTAGCCTGGTCTCGCCAGTAGCCTCCGGAGGCCCATCCTTCGACAGCACCAGGGCTGCACGGCAGCATCCTTATCTTGATCTTGATCTTGCCGTGTCCGATGACCGGCGGGTCTTGAGGCTGGCGTCGTCTGATGTCAGGGGTCGCGCTCCGAGCCGCTTTCGCCCTGCCGCCGTCTTCCGTGCCCCTCTCCTGTCACCGGGCGTCGTCGCCCGTGTCAGGCTTGCTCCGGGGGGCTGGGCGAGGCTCCGCAAACTTGCCGCGGCTTGAGGAGGATCGCGGTGCTTCCCGGAGACGGCGGCCGGGCGGCTGCTCGGATGCGCGACGAGTTGAGGCGCCGGCCGGCTCAGGAGGCGATCACGACCTTCCCGAACGGACTTTGTGAGAGCCGGTGAAAGGCATCCGCCGCTTCTCCGAACGGAAAGACACTGTCGATCACGGGCTTGATGCCGGCCACATCGATGGCGCGAGTCATGCGCTCGAAGGCCCGTCGAGAACCGACGGAAACGCCCTGGATTCTGAGACGCCTTCGCATGAAGGCGACGATAGGAAGAGTGAATTGCGTCCCGCCAAGGATGCCGATCACCGAGATGACGCCGTCGGAGGCCACAGCCTCAGCGGCCTCGAGCACATTGGCGCCGCCGACCACTTCGAGAACGTGAGCGGCTCCCTCGCCTGTCAAGCTTCGAACCGCGGTTCCCCAATTCGGATGGGACCTGTAGTTTATCCCGTGCCAGGCGCCGAGCTCTTTGGCGCGTGCGAGCTTCTCGTCGCTGCTCGATGTCACGATCGCTCTGAGGCCAAACGCCCTGGCGAACTGCAGGGCAAAAAGCGATACGCCTCCGGTCCCCTCGACAACGATTGTCTGGCCGGGCAGATGCCGTGTTTGCTCGATCAGGGCGGACCAAGCTGTCAATGCCGCGATCGGCAGGGTCGAGGCCTCGACGTCGCTCAGCGACGCCGGGGCAGCAACCGCCGCATTCTCGTCGATCACGACATACTGCGACAGCACGCCGGGGGCTGTCATCGCCAGAGTCTTCTGATGCAAGACCGCCGGGGCATCGCCGTCGATCCAGTCTGCAATCACCTGACCGAGCACGCGATCCCCGACCCGAAAGCGAGTCACCGCGCTGCCGATCTCGACGACCTGTCCAGAGAAGTCGGACGCCGGTACATATGGGAATGCAAGGTCCGGAATCAGCTTGCCTTCGACGATGAGCTTGTCCTTGTAGTTCAAAGACACCGCGCTGACCGCGATCAGCAGATCATGCGCTCCAACCGGCGGAACGGGTTGGAGGTCGAGCCGCATGGCGGACAGGCCGAATTCTGGAAGCCGCCACGCCTTTCCATCTCTCGAGTTCAAATGTCCCTCTCCTGCCCCAACTTCCAGGTCAGTACTCCCAGGCAATATATTGTGAAATTGGATTTCAAATTAGCGACTAATCATCCACAAAATTGGGAATGCACTTCCATAATGGAGGATCGAGATGCAGCCCGGCGATCTCCAAGGTATCTTCCCCTTCATGCGCGCCGTCGAAGCGGGAAGTTTCACCGCGGCCGCGCACAGGCTCCATCTGACGACATCGGCAATCGGAAAGGCGATCGCGCAGCTGGAACGCAGGCTCGGCGTGCAACTTTTGCATCGAACGACGCGGAAGTTGAGACTGACGAGTGAGGGTGCGGCGTACTATGAAGCCTGCGTGAATGCGCTTTCGCAGCTCGAGGCAGCGCAAGCTTTGCTGATGTCCGGGCAGCAGCGTCCGTCAGGACGGCTGCGTGTCGATATTCCATTGGCGCTTGGCCGTCGATGCATCATGCCGGTTCTTCTGCAGGTCGCGCGCCTGTATTCGGAACTCAAGCTCGAGATATCATTCAACGACCGCCGCATCGATCTGGTGGAAGAGGGGATTGATCTCTCGGTGCGTGTGGGGGATCTGCCGGAAAGTCCAACCCTGATGGCAAGAAGGTTGGGCACGCAGCGCTCTTCCCTCTTCGCATTACCTTCCTACTTCGAGCGCTTCGGCAAGCCGGCAAACATTGCGGAACTCGGTGACCATATGCATATCGCATATGGCCGGGACGGCTGGATCAGCCCATGGCTGGTGGCCGATGGCGTCGGGAAGCCTGTCAAATTCCATCCTTCGAGCCGGGTCGTGCTCGCGCATGGCGAACCGCTCCTGGACGCGGCCATTGCCGGCATGGGGATCGCGCACTTGCCGACCTGGCTTGCCGTCGAGGCTCTGGAGCGTGGAGAGCTCGAGATGGTCTTTCCTGGTCGTATTGTCGAAGGTGCTGCGATCCATGCTCTCTGGCCTGCAACCCGCAGTCTCTCTCCCAAAGCCCGGGTTGTGATCGACCCGCTTGTCGATATATTTTCTCGGCCGGAGTGGACCCAGGTGTAGTGCGCTTTGGAAATCCGGGTCGGACAGATGGGATCTTGTCTATAGTAAGTTATATTTGCAAGATCTCTCAATAGGCCGTCTTCTGGCAAACGAAGGAAGGATGCTTGCTGAGCGGGCCGGCACTGGCACCCGATAGCCAAATACATATGTGTGGAGTTCGCGATCTTATCCAGTGAATGAGAAAAATGAGTCGCAAGTATTATTAAAAATCTATCTACATATGTTGGATCATAACGCTAAATTGGTAAAATCATATTGCGCTAGATATTGTCATTCTTGGTATCGAACTTCAATTATTTTCATTTGATGGAATCTTGATCCTCGGTCATGCAGTTTCATGCTGGTCACTGCATGAGCTGAAGGGAGCGGACTTCGCCAACTCGGCTGCGCCTTGGCGGGCCAAGGTGCCGGTCGTACTGCAGCGTGGTGAGGGCTATGGAGTTGTTGGTCGCCGACAAGTGCGATGCCCTAGAGCGCGCGGGCACTGGGCATTGGAGAGGCACAGACATACGGTCGAAGGATGGAAGTCCTTCCTGAGTGAGGTTGAAGCAGCCGTCCTCTGTCGGGTGCGGCACTGGAGACCCCAATCGCCAAAGCCGATTGTGCCGGCCCATAGGTTCAGCGCGTCGGTTCTGCTGCCAACGGAGGCAGATAGAGGCTTCCGGTGATTCCAATCTACGGCTGCTCTGGCTGCGGCGTGATCCGTCAGCACCAAATCTCGTCGATAACGGCAATGATAGGAGGGAACATGAGGAGACTTGCGTTGGCGGGCGTTGTCGCCGCCTGGGGGCTTTTTTCTGGCGCTGCATGGGTACAGGCCGAACCGACACGCCGAACCATCCCCGAGCCCCCGTCGATCGTATTCGGCCAGCTCTTCGAGGACGTCCAGCTCAGCCGCATCTTCCCCGACAGCAAGACGTTCGTCGACATGGTTCCCAAGTCCGAACCGAATGCGATCCTGGCGAAGTACGCAGCAGCCAAAAACCAGCCGGGGTTCGACCTTGCCGCGTTCGTGAACTCAAATTTCCTCCCACCCGGTGGCGGTCCCATCATCGAGCCGGCGGCACCGGGCGAGCCGGTCTCGGCTTATATCTCTCGCCTCTGGGACAGCTTGACCCAAGCCGCGATGACGGTTCCCCAATATTCTTCGTTGTTGCCTCTGCCGCATCCCTATGTTGTCCCGGGGGGGCGGTTCCGCGAGGTCTACTATTGGGATTCGTACTTCACCATGTTGGGGCTCGAGGCCGATGGCCGGCACGATCTGGCCAGGAACATGGTGGATAACTTTGCATATGAGATCGATACGTACGGGCATGTTCCTAACGGCAACCGCACCTACTATCTCAGCCGATCGCAGCCGCCATTTTTCTCGCTGATGGTTGGTCTGATCGCAGGCCATGAAGGGGACGCGGCCTATGCCAGATATCTGCCCCAACTCCTCAAGGAGTACGAGTACTGGATGGCGGGCGAGCAGGAGATGCGACCAGGCCAAGCCTATCAGCATGTCGTGAGGTTGGCCGACGGCACCGTTTTGAACCGTTACTGGGACGCGCGGGATGTGCCTCGCGACGAATCCTATGCTGAAGACGTCCAGACTGCACGGCAGTCGGACCGCCCCGCAGCGGAGGTCTACCGCAATCTTCGGGCGACCGCCGAATCCGGATTTGACTTCAGCTCCCGGTGGCTCGCTGACGGGCGCAGCCTGGCAACCGTCCGCACCCTGTCGATAGCGCCGGTCGATCTCAACAGTCTGCTCGTCCATCTGGAAAGAACCATAGCCAGAGCCTATCAGGTCCGGGGAGAGCTCGCCCGTTGCCGCCTCTACGAGCTCAAGGCCCTGAGGCGGGCATGGGCGATTAACCGCTTGATGTGGGACGAGTCCCAGAAGCTGTTCACCGACTATCTCTGGGGCGAGGGCAAGCAGACCCGCGTCGTCTCGGCGGCGACGGCCTATCCTCTGTTCCTTGGCGTTGCGACCCGTCCTCATGGCGAGCTCACTGTGCGCACGATACGCAAGTTCCTGCTGATGCCAAATGGGGTCGCAACGACGCTGGTTGAGAGCGGCCAGCAATGGGACCAGCCGAACGGATGGGCGCCCTTGCAGTGGATCGCCATCAATGGGGTCGTCAACTATGGTCATCGAGGTCTTGCTCGAGCAATCGCGGGACGCTGGATCAAGACAAATCTGACGGTTTTTCGGGATACAAGGAAGCTGGTGGAGAAATATCATCTTTTCGAATCCAGCGGCGGCGGCGGGGGCGAGTACACCACGCAGATCGGGTTTGGCTGGACGAATGGCGTCCTGACCAAGTTGATGGATCTGTATCCGGCAGACCGTCGGATAACCGAGATTCCCGTCGAGGAAGTCTCTTTGGAGGCCGCGGAGTAACCGGGCGGCACCTCTGAACGTGGAGCGCGGCTCTCGCCGCGACGAACGTAGCGGGAGCGTGTTCTCGTCAGCCCACAGAAGGAGCGGCCCTGTCGTGTCGCCTCTTGACGAAGTATTCCCGTGCATGGATGTACTCCCCCGTTTCCCGTCACGGCGGGAGACGGGGGAGGGGCTCCTCGTCCATCCGCCGTCGAGGATGATCCGGCGAGCCGTCAGGGGCCTCCAGACCCCGTTGCCGGGCCACCCGACTCCGCCAGATGTCCAAAATATAGACAATATCTGCTATGAACAAATTTTGGGCCATTGGGACTTGCGCCGAAGCGATGGCCATGCTTATGTTGCGGTGCGGTATGCAATTTCTGATTGCTGCCGTAACGCACTTCTTGGGCGTTTCCTCCCTAAACTCGGGCCGCATCCGGCAACGGTGCGGCTCGCTTTCTTTGGGAACAGCGGATCAGCAGCCCGACAGTGCGCCAGCCGGCGTCAGGGCGAAGCCGAGCGGACGGCCCCTGCCCATCGGTGAGCGCGTGAAGCTTGCTGGTGCGTCCGCCACGGCTGATGCCGATCGCCTGCGCGCGGCTCCCTTTGCCACCGGCAGCCGAGCGATGCGTCTTCACATGGGTGCTGTCGAGCAGCGCCTCCGTGACCGCCCCGCCGGTTTCGGCCAGCGCGATGAACACCTTCCGTTACACGCCCTTTGCCGCCCGACGGACATGCCGATTGTGCAGCGTCTTGGCTGGCCCGTAGGCCGCCGGGCATCCTTCCATCGGCAGTCCGATTTCAGCACATGTACGATCCCGCTGATCACGCGACGGTCGTCAACTCGAGGTATACCCCGCGGCTTGTTCGGCAGCAGCGGTCACAATCGCTCCCATTGACCATCGCTTAGCCAGAACTCCGACCCCATCACGATCTTCCTCTCAGCCGAGATCGTGAATCGCATAACCCCCAACCTGAAGAGCCCCTTTATGGGTCCCTGACCCTAGACCGCGATGGCGAGCTTGTATGGGTATCGGTGGTATCCTGTCCCCGCAACCATCTTTGTTATAACTCCCTCGATATCGAAGTCTGACACGAAGTCCCGCCCCAAAAAGGCGGGGCTTTCTACGTTCCGCGGAGCGTTCAGAGAGAAGGTTAAGCCTGCTCCAAGCCTCGAGGCCAACGCGCGAGTAGCGCACGTCCCGCGCTGTGCCGCGCTCTCGCCGCCGGAAGGTCAGACCTGGTCGACTGGACTGCCTTGGTCGGGCGGCGGAGCTGTCCGCCCCGCCAAGGTCCACTACCTGAGAAGAGCCATGACCGCCTGCGCCTCCAGGAAAGCCGTTGAGCGTCCGCTCCGTCCCCACATTGTTGACGCTCGTTAACCGAATGGGTCCCTCCGGACCGGACATTCTATGTCGCTCCTGAGCACCCCGAAACCGAACTCCAGCGATGCCGGATCACGGCCTCATGCCTGGCGTCCGTACGGCATTTCGCGCCAGGACGGAATGGATCTGCGCGATGACGGCGGCACCTTCACCGACCGCGGCGGCGACCCGTTTGGTCGAGCCGGCGCGCACATCGCCAACCGCGAAGATGCCCGGGCAATCGGTTTCGAGCGGCAGCCGCTCGCCGTCGCCGGCACGCTCCCCGGTGAGAACGAAGCCGTTTCCGTCGAGCGCGACACAGCCGTCGAGCCAGCCCGTATTGGGATCGGCACCGATGAACAGGAAGAGGTGGCGCGACGTACACTCCCGTGTCGCACCGGTCCGGTTGTCCCGGAATGTCGCGCCGGTCAGGCCTGTCGCCCGGTCGCCGCGCAAGCCGGCAATCTCGCTGCCCACATGCATCTCGACATTGGGCAGCGCCGCGATCCGATCGATCAGGTATCGCGACATGGTCTGCTCGAGCGGCCGGTGCACCACCAAGTGCAGGTGCCTGACCTGGGGCGCGAGATAGGCAACGGCCTGGCCTGCCGAGTTCCCGCCGCCGACCAGGACGACCTCCTCGCCGGCACAGAGCCGCGCCTCGATGGGCGATGCCCAATAGGACACGCCGGCCCCTTCCAGCTCGACGACGTTGGGAATGTCGGGCTGCCGGTAGCGTGCTCCCGAGGCGATCACGATGGTGCGCGCCCGCGCGGTGCCGCCGTTGCTGAGCTCGAGCGTGAACGGGGCGTCCGCTTCCGCTCCGTGACAGCGGAGCAATTGGACGGTCAGCGGAATGGCGAGCTCGGCACCGAACTTCGCCGCCTGATTGAAGGCCCGGCCCGCGAGGGCCTGTCCGGAGATACCGGTCGGAAAGCCGAGATAGTTCTCGATCCGCGCCGAGGCGCCCGCCTGGCCGCCGAAGGCGCGGCTGTCCAGGACCAGGACGGACAACCCTTCGGATGCGCCATAGACGGCGGTGGCAAGCCCGGCCGGGCCGGCCCCGATGACCGCCACGTCATGGATGGTCTCCGGATCGAGATCCGGCGTGATGCCGAGACAGGACGCGGCATCCGCATTGCCCGGGCGCCTGAGCACCGTGCCGTTCGGGCAGATCATCAGCGGCAGGTCCTCGGGGGCGACGCCGAGCCGTTCGACCAGCTCGCGCCCCTCGGCCTCGCAGGCGGCAATGACGGTGTGGGGGTAGCCGTTGCGGGTGAGAAATCCCGACAGCCTGACGATGTCCGGATCATCCCGGCGCCCGACCAGGACCGACCCTGCGCCGCCGGTCTGCCCCTCCTCGATCAGCATGACGCGCCGGAGGATGAAGGCGCGCATGATCGTTTCGCCGACATCCGCCGAGCCGATGACAAGTGCACGCAAATGCGACGCATCGAAGGGGATCGCGACCGCGCCGGTGTCGCCCGCCACGACCGACATCAGGGTTGGACGGCCCGAGAGCTGATTGGTCTGGCCGGGACCGTAGGTGGTGACCACCGACGATTGGCCGGCTCCGCTGCGCCGGATCGCGTCGGCTGAGCCCTCGAGGATCAGCCAGCAGGGGGCGTTGCGGGTGCCGATCTCGTAGACGATGTCACGAGGGCCGAAGCGGCGTGGTTCACCGCTCGCGAAGCGACGCGCCGTCGCGATCTGAAGGGCGGACAGGATCGGGAACATCTGCTCTCGCCGAGCGTCGCCGATTGCCATGGGGGACCTCCGTATCGGGCCTGTGCCAGTGCTCACGCGCGACACCATCCGACCATGGGGAGCGCGTGACCGCAATCACGCCGGCGCGAGCCGAGACGCCTTCGGCAGGGTGAGCGCGAAGACGACAAGGCCCAGGAGCGTCAGCCCGAAGCCCGCCCATACGGCGGACAGCAGGCCGTAACAAGCCGCAATCGTCGCGCTGCCCGCCCAGGCCCCGATGGCGTTGGCGACGTTGAGCGCCGCGAGGTTCATGGCGCCCATCAGCGTGGGCGCCTCCGGGGCGAAGCCCGTGAGGCGCACCTGGATCGTGGGGATCGCGACCATCATCGTCGTGCCGACGCCGAACAGCGCCGGCATCAGGATCCACACATTCCCGCCGCCGGCCGCCAGCAGCGCCAGCACGACCAGGGCGCTGCCGAAGCCCATGACCAATCCCCGCGCGGGATGGGCATCCGCCAGCCTGCCGCCGATCAGGTTGCCCGCGGTCATGCCGAGGCCGAACAGCGCCAGCGCGACCGGAATCCAGGCCTGATCGAGCGTTGCCACATCGGTGACGAAGGGGCCGATGAAGGTGTAGACGGCGAAGATGCTGGCCACGCCGAGCGCCGCGACGAGCATCATGGCCCAGACGGCCGGCTTGCGCAGCGAGGCCAGCTCCTGCACCACGGGCCCGCCGCGAAGCGCCTCGGTCCGGGGCACCCAGGCCCACAGGGCAAGGAAGGCCAGCGCGGCAAGCCCGGCGACGGTGAAATAGGTGTTTCGCCAGCCCAGGGTCTGGCCGAGGAAGGTGGCCAGCGGCGAGCCGATGATGGTCGCGACCGTCAGCCCGGTCATGACCAGCGCGAACGCCTTTCCTGCATGGCCGGGGCCGACGATGTAGGACGCCACCACGGCACCGGCGCCGAAATAGGCCCCTTGCGGCATGCCGCTGACGAAGCGCGCCAGGGCGAACATGCCGAGATCCGTGGCGACCGCCGACAGGACGTTGCCGAGGATGAACAGGCCCATCAGGCACAGCAGCAGCGTCCGCCGGTTCAGCCGCGCCGCCACCAGCGTCACCAGAGGAGCGCCGATCACCACGCCGAAGGCATAGGCCGCAATCGCATTCGTCGCCGTGGGGATGTCGATGCCGAGGCTGGCCGAGAACAGCTGGAGAATCCCCATACTCGCGAACTCGGACGTCCCGATGCAGAAGCTGCCGAACGCCAGGGCGAACAGCGTGAGGCCGCGGTTGCGCCGTTCCGCTTCATTCGTGCAATGCACTTTCACGGCGGCGCATTGACCGCGATAGGCCTTGTCCAGCATCCCTGCCTCCCATTCGCGATGGCTGTGCGGATCCGTGCCGATCCGACGCTCGGCGTCTCGTGGCCCCTAGTCGTGAGGTCCCGCGAGGATCTCCATCTTCATGACCTTGACGCCGCCGTCGGCGAGCTCGGGCAGCCTGGTGAACCAGTCCTTCACGTAGGGCATGGCGTTGTGGGCCTCGAAATCAGCCTGATTGGCGAAGATCTCGTAGAAGATGAAGTGCCCGGGCGCCGCGCGGTCTTCCTGCAGGAAGTACACCAGGTTCTTCGGATCGCTCCGGACGAGGGCGACAAGCGGCAGTGTCGCGGCGCGCAGCTCGGCTTCCTTGCCGGGCTTGGCCCGCACCTCCGCGACGATCGAATAGGCGCCGTGAGGCACCTGCGAATAGCCCTTGCCCGGCCCATCCTGCGCCATCACCGAAGTCACGGCAGCAACACAGGCGAGACCCGCAAGCACGGGAAGCCTGACACCCGGGCGCGTCGTCCTGGACATGGCTGGTTAGCCTCCGGCCGCGGCGAGCATGCGCCGGCGGGCTGCCATGGCGTCCTCGAAGGTCTTCTTCACGGGCCCGAGAGCCTGGACGAATTCGAGCTGCTCGCCCTCCGGCCCCTTGCAATAGATCAGGGACCATCCGTTCGATTTGCCTTCGGTGATCCTGTTGGTGTTGGCGTCGAGCGGGGCGGCCTGGCGCTCCTGTTCCGACGTCACCGTGATCACCCGATTGGCCTTCACCTGAGTCATCCCGCGGCGCGCCGACTCCGCCTCGAGGTCGCGAATGAAGGTGTTAAAGTCGACATCGTCGCGGATGTAGAAGCAGATGTGCATCGATCGCGGATAGGCCGGGCTCATGTGGTCCCGTGGCTCCGCCCAGCTGTCCCCGCTGCCCATCGGCTGCTGGGCATCGCGGTACTGCAGGAGCTCGATCACGACGTTGTCGAACTGCACGAAGCGCACGTCGAGGCGCTGCCCGCCGTCCTTCAGGTCCGGCACGCCGATCGTCCGCGGATTGACCCCTCGCTCCCGCGCGACGATCTCCTGGTCGGTCAGCAGCGTGTTGTGGATCTTCTCGCCACGGAAATCGCCGTCGCGCATCACCTCGTTGCCGCCGAGCACCTCGGTGTAGAACTCGAAGGCGCGGTCCATGTTCTGGACCGTGAGGCCGAAATGTTGGACGCCTTGCAGGCGCGCGCCCACGGCCTTGCCGCTGCGGGCGGCCGGGGCTGGGGCGGGGGCCGAGGCCGACGTCTGAGCGGCGGCCGCGCCAGCCGAAGCCGCCGCGCCGGCGAGCAGGGCCACGCCCGCGCTCTTGAGAAGATCGCGACGCGGCAGTTGGCCTTCGTCGTTGTTCAGGTCATCGCCCATGATGGTTCTCCTTGTTGGGACACTGCGTGCGCAGGACAGACGAGCCGCGGGCCGGCCGCGGCGCGAAGCACAATCTCGTTGATGTCGATGTCGGTCGGCTGCTCGATGGCGTGGGCGATCGCCCGGGCCACGGAACTGGCGGGCACGACCTTGCGGCGCAGGGACGCATCCAACCGGGCGCGAACCTCGCCAAACATCGGCTCTCCCTCGATAGCGCCAGAGAGGATGCAAGTGACGCGGATGCCCCCGGCGACCGCTTGGCGCAAGCCGTCCGTAATGGCGCGCACGGCGAGCTTGACGCCCGCACAGACCGTGTCGCGTGGTGCGCAAACCTTCGTCGCGGCGACGGTGCTCAGATTGATGATGTGGCCACGTCCCTGCGCCTGGAACACCGGCAGCGCTGCGGCCACCCCATGCAGCATGCCCTTGAGATTGACGTCGATTGTCGCGTCCCAGGCATCGGTGCGCGCCTCGAGCATGCGCTGGTTGGGCATCATCGCTGCGGCGTTGTTGACGGTGACGTTCAGGCGCCCGAAATCAGCGATCGCCGCCTCGACCACCGCCCGGACTTGAGCGCCGTGGGAGACGTAGACGCGATAGGCTCTGGCCTCGCCGCCGCCATCGACGATGCGCGCCACTAAATCGTCCAGCCGCTCCTTGCGCCGGCCCGCCACCGCGACCCGCGCCCCACGAAACGCTAGATGGCGAGCGATCTCGGCGCCGAGGCCAAGGCAGCCGCCGGTGAGCAGAACGACCTTTCCTTGAATGCCTTCACGCATGCCGTTCCCCTTTGGCCGGTCCAGGGGCGGCAAACGCCCAGCGGGTGATTCTGGGCACGACGCCGGGGTCCTTGCAGGACCGGCTCGCTCGCGCCACAAGATCACCCCGGGGGCGATGCGTTGCGGCTCGGGCAGCTGATGCCGACAATCGTGACCAAGGCGAGCGGCTCGGTATTTCCAGATCCTGCGCTAAGGGTGCGCAGATCTTGCCGAGCTCGCGATCAACGCGCCCTACGCCGCCGAAACCCCGCCCCAGGCGTCCTCAATGAAGCGCGCTGCGTTTCTTAGCGCCTGTTCGCCTTCAGGGAGGACCGCGGCGAAGAGCGGCCAGACATGGAACATGTCGGGCCAGATCTCGAGTGACACGCGCACTCGGTTCTCCGCCAAATGGGTGGCCAAGCGGATGGCGTCGCTGAGCATGATCTCGCGCTCGCCGATCATGACGAGCACCGGCGGCAGGCCGCGCACGTCGGCGAAGACCGGCGAGGCCTCGGGACTATTGCGTCGCGCGCCCGCCAGGAAGGCCTTGGCCATCAAATCCAGACCGATCGGGTTGACGGTTGGATCGATGCCGTCGCGCGTCTTCATGGATGCGCCTGTGTGCTCCAAGTTCGCCCACGGCGACAGAGCCACGCCTGCGGCCGGCAGTGGTAAGCCGGCGTTGCGCGCGGCGACCATCAACGATACCACCATCGCGCCGCCGGCCGAGTCTCCGGAGATCGCAATCGAGCCGGGCGGGACGCCGAGGTCCAGTAGCCAACGATAGGCGGATAGGGAGTCGTCGACCACGGCCGGGAACGGATGTTCCGGCGCGAGCCGATAGTCGGGCATGAAGACCTTGGCCTTCAGCAGATTGGCGTAGCGTCCTCCCAGACCGTGATAGCCAGCGGGACTGCCGGCGACATAGCCGCCGCCGTGGATGTAGAGCAGGACCCTATAATCCACGGCGGCGTCCGGTGTGACGAGCGTGCCGGGTATCCCGCCCATATCGATCTCTTCGATGGTGACGCCGGGCGGCGTCGGGTGCGCGGTGAGCGCGCCCAGATATTGCGCCCGGGCCGCTGGCCATGAGCCTGGCTCGCCGCGCAGCAGCGGGGCCATGCCCATGGTCGCAGCGTTCCAGGCGTCGAGACCGGCTTGAACTTGGGGCGTGATCGGCATGTCACGTCTCTCGATGGGAGGTTTGCGGATATCAACGTCCAGGGCCGCCTCTCGGCGGCCGTCGGTCACTGCGCGAGGTAGCCGCCGTCGATCACCAGCTCGACGCCGGTGGTGTAGCTGGCCTCGTCGGAGGCCAGATAGAGACAGCCGTAGGCGATCTCGATCGGCGTGCCACCGCGCTTCATCGGCGTGGCGGCGATGACCGCGTCGTTGAGGCCCGCGTCCTGCGCGTCGGTCAGAGGCGTGTGGATGAAGCCCGGATGCACCGAGTTCACGCGTATGCCGTCATCGACGTAGGTCATGGCGGCGTTCTTGGACATGTTGCGCACCGCGCCCTTGACAGCGTGATAGGCGTGAGCGCCCGCCACCGCCGAGTTGCCCCAGATCGACGAGATGTTGACGATCGCGCCGGACTTCTTGGGCCGCATCACCCTCACCGCCTCGCGCATGCCCAGGAAGACGCCGGTCTGATCGACGGCGATCATGTGCAGCCAGTCCTTCATCTCCAGCTCGTGAATGGGCTCGTAGGCGATGATGCCGGCGTTGTTGATCAGCACGTCGAGGCGGCCATGCTTGCCGACGATGGCGTCGACGCCCGCCGCCCAATCGCCTTCCTTGGTGACATCGAGCGGCATGGACTCCACGCCCTCGGGATAGGCCTTCGCGGGCGATTGGATGTCGGTCGCGATCACCATCGCGCCTTCCTTGGCGAACAACTCGGTCACGGCATGGCCAATGCCGCTGGCCGCACCCGTCACGAGAACCACTTTTCCTTCCAGTCGCATCGTCTCAATCCTCTCGAGGCTTTTGGGGGATGACGGGACGGGCCAGAGCGATCCATTGATCGACAGGAAGGTCCGTCCCCGTTGCGTCGAACCTCCCGGACGGGGCCCGACACGAGACGTCGCGTTGGGTGACCCGAACCGACCTCGATCCGACGGGCACAACTCTAGGGACCTGAAGAGCGCCGGTATTTGCCGTTCTTGCGGAGCTAAGGCGCAGAACTTGCTTGCCGCCTGCCAGGGCTTTCTTCCGCGCCTAGCGGTTAACCGTATTTAACTGGCGATCGCCGCCGACCTGTCGCCTTTCAATCGCTTTGATTGAAAGGAGTCCGCCGTGACCGTCTTCTCGACCGCGCCGACCACGACGTTCCGCATCGGCGGGGCCTTGCAGATCAATCGCCTGGGTTTTGGCGCGTTGCACATGACCGGCCCTGGCGAATGGGGCTTTCCCGCAGACCGGGCCGGGGCGGTGGAGTTGCTGCGCGCCTTGCCGGAACTAGGCGTCAACTTCATCGATACAGCGGACTCCTACGGCCCGGACGCCTCAGAGATCGTCATCCGCGAAGCGCTGCATCCCTACGAGAACATGGTTGTGGCCACCAAGGCCGGTCTGGTTCGCGGTCGCCCGATCGACTGGAGGCCAGACGGCCGCCCCGAACACCTCATCGCCCAGGCCCGGCGCAGCCTGGAGAAGTTGCAGGTCGAGCAGCTCGATCTATGGCAGTTGCACCGCATCGACCCACAGGTCCCCCGGGACGAGCAGTTCGACGCCGTCCGTCAGTTGCTCGACGAGGGGGTCATCCGGTTCGCGGGGCTAAGCGAGGTCGGCGTCGAGGCGATCAAAGCCGCTCAGGCCGTCTTCCCTGTCGCGACGGTGCAGAACCTTTACAATCTTGGTGATCGCCGTAGTGAGGCCGTGCTCGACTACTGCGAAGCCGAAGGGATCGGGTTCATCCCCTGGCACCCGCTAGCCTCCGGTCTGCTGGCGCAGCCGGGTAGCGCTCTGGACAGCATCGCGCGCAATCGACAGGCGCGTCCGGGCCAGATCGCGCTGGCTTGGTTGCTGCGGCGCAGCTCCGTCCTGCTGCCCATCCCTGGCACGAGCCGGATGGCCCACCTCCAGCAAAACGTCGACGCCGCCAGGCTGGTCCTCTCAGACCACGAGTTCCAAACCCTCGACTGGCTGAGCCGCTAGCCGCTCCAGAACACGCGGCGATCAGCAGCGCTGCCGCCAAGCCCTTAGGAACAAGTTCTTGCCAGGGCCGCACGCCAGGGGCGATGCGGACCGCGCCCGGCGTCTCAGATGTCGTCCGCCGCCTTATTGCCGCTGGTACTTGCCCTTTTTGCTGGCGCGACATTCGCCACGCCGGGCGTGGCCGCCCCGGTACGCGCCGATCTCCCGGCGCTGAAGCCTCGCCAGTCACGAGCCGCTTGCCCGGTTTTCCGGTGACGACATCACGCGGCGAGCCCGGCGACCTACCGTAGGTCGAGACCCGATCCGCGTCGAGCGGCGGCGTGGTGCGGATCTACTATGATCAGGATCTGAGCGGAGCGGCGCGCTCGAAGGCGGCCTGTCTGGGCGCCATGCTCGACCTGTTGCGTGAGAGCACTCCGGATCCGAGGCGCGACCTACATTGGTCGGCGTTGGTGATCAGCGCACGCGAGGACTATGTGCCGCCGCGGGGCAAGGCAGAGGCGC
The DNA here is from genome assembly GCF_038440215.1 of Inquilinus sp. OTU3971. NCBI lineage: Bacteria > Pseudomonadati > Pseudomonadota > Alphaproteobacteria > Rhodospirillales > Rhodospirillaceae > Inquilinus > Inquilinus sp. OTU3971. The sequence continues at coordinate 17,380 of NZ_JASATH010000083.1, forward strand.
GCTGGCTCAACGTGTTGCGCGGCGGCCGCCGGGACGCGGCGGCTCTCACCTTCCTGATCGAGACCCTGCCGCACGAGGAGGTCCATTTTGGCCAGAAGCGGCCTCGCGCGCCGGCGCGGCCCCGGTGGTTCCAGGAGGGGCACTCCGAGTGGGCCGGCCTTCACGTCGCCGAGCAAGTTCGTCCGGATATCGCCGCCGCCCGCCGCGCGCAACCGGCCAAGGCGATGGCCGCGCAACCCAAAGCGCGTCTGGCCAAGTGGGGCGGCACGATGGTCAAGCCCGAAGCGATCGACCGGCAGATCTCGGCCGAGGATCGGGCCCGACACGCAGCCGACCCGTCCTACATGCCCAGCGGCCCCATGCGCTTTGGCCCAAACGACTTCTACCAGGACGAGGTCGATCTCGAGGCGCGCTATGGCGCAGCGCTGGCCATCTTCGAACGACTCGAAGATCGCAATGGCAGGGCCGCAGTCCAAGCGTGGGTCTCCGCGGTGCTGGCCAAGGCCGACGACAGATCGATTGCGGACCTTTGTCGCGACATCCTCGGCGAAGATCTTGCACCGTGGCTGGCCTAATCTTGGGTTGGAACCGGACTTCAATCCTGCTCGACAAAGGTCGAGAGCGCCCCAAGGCTGGAAGTCGGAGGAAGCAGACCCTGGCCTCTGCGGTATTGCCCGGGCGTGAGGCCCGTCGCTTTCCGGAACACGCGCGTGAAATTGGCCTGAGAACCGAACCCAGCGTCGAGCGCGACCTCAGCGAGCGATGTCTGATTGGCGGCGAGCATAGCCTGAGCGGCCAACACCCGACGCTGAACCAAAAAACGGTGGGGCGACAGGCCGGTGGCGTCGTTGAAGAGCCGCGAAAAGTGGAAGGGGCTAAGGCACGCCTGAGAGGCCAGATCGTCCAGCGAAAGATCCTCGCCCAGCCGCGCCTCGATGAAATCAAGCACCCGCTTGAGCCTCTTGGCTTCAAGGGTCGGCGCTCGTTCCGATGGCCGCCATCGATCGATCGTGTAGTGTCCGATCAGATGGGCGGCCAAGGCGGTTCGGGTTGCGTCCGCGACCATGCGATCGGTCGGTCCCGGCTCGCGACCGATCAGACCGCGCAGGGTCGAGGCCAACTGCGCCAGCGTCACGTCGGTCATGCCGCCGACATAGGCCAACTTAAGCCGTTCGGGATCGAGATCGTAGTCCACCAGCGCGCTACGCTCGAGCAGGGTGTCGGGCAGGAAGATCACCAAGCATTCGACTGTACCGTCAAGCTGGAGCTCCGTCTCGTGGATCCCGGCCGGAACCAGCCAACTTGTGCCGGTCCTCGCCAGCCCTTCCTGGGTGCGTCCTTCGGCCGTGCGCCTCACGCGCGTTTGACCCGACAGGATGTAAACCACCTCGGTGCAGGTCGGGATGACGCAATTTTGCGCGCCGGGCTCGATCCGGCGATGCTCAACACGCAGACCGGCTCCGTTCACCGCCGGACCCAGCTGCCGGCTCGTGAGATACTTTTCGTCGCCATGCGTGCCGAAAAGCCGGGCGATCCGCGGCTCTGATCCAGACCCCGCCGGCTCGTCTGCGCGATCGAGGCGCGATCCTGTGTAGTGGTCAAACATGGCACGAGGATGCGACAATCACGCACCCTCAAGCCAGTTAAGCACGGTTAAGCGCACAGCCACGCTGTGGATCGATCATTAAAGAGAAAGGCGTTGCCGCCCCTCATCGCGAGCGATTGGGTCGGCGCAGGAGGCCCGCCATGTCGCAGACACCGCCCGCAAAGGCCGCCCCAGCCAGGCTCGCGACGCGTTATTGGACCTTGGCGATCCTGGCTCTGGTCGCCTTTCTAGCGATGGTGGACCGTCAGGCGTTCTCGGTCCTGCTGGTGCCTATGCAGCGGGACCTTGGAGTGAGCGACGGGAAGATGGGCTTCCTGAGCGGCAGCGCCTTCGCCCTCGCCCAGGCGATATTCACCCTCCCGCTTGCCTGGCTTGCCGATCGGACCAGCCGTCGCGACCTCCTCGTTGTGGCCGTTATCGTCTGGAGCCTCGCCACGGCCGTGGGCGGTTTGGCAGGAGGCTTTGCGACTTTGCTCCTTGCGCGCCTCGTCGTTGGCGCGGCGGAAGCGGCCCAAACGCCCGCGACCGTCAGCCTCGTTGCGGATCTTTTCGAGCGCAACCAGCGTGGCGCGGCCTTCATGGCCTGTTCGGTGGGCGCGGCGCTAGGCGTCTCGTTCGGGGCCTATGTCGGGGGAGCCTTGAGCGAGCGGCAGGGCTGGCAGGGCGCGCTGCAGACGGTCGGACTGCCAGGATTGCTCGTCGCGGCGATCCTGCGCATGACCGTGACTGAGCCGCCTCGGCCCGCGCGCGTCGAACGCTCCGAGCTCGGCGACCTGCGTGCGGCCGCCTCACAGCTAAAACAGAGTCTAGCGATCCCGACCTTGCCGCCTTTTCTGGCCGGCTACGTCGCCCTGCAGGCCGCGTCCATGGGCTGGTACATCTGGTTTCCCGCCTTTCTGATGCGGGTGCATGGGCTTTCCGCCGCGCAGATGGGCGCGGTCTTCGGAACGGTCGTGCTGTGCGGCATGCTGGCCGCAATGTGGGGCGGTCCGGTCAGCGACCTGCTTGCAAAACGCGGCGCGCGATGGCGGCTTTATTTCATCGTCGCGATCATCGGACTGTCGATCCCATTCCTGTGCCTGTCTTTCCTAGCGCCGTCGCTGATCCTCGCCCAGATCTGCGCCATGGGCTTCACGCTGTTCCTGGGCGCACATCACCCTGTGGCGATGGCGACCTACGCGTCGCTGTCGCCACCGGCGTCGCGAGCTTTCGTGTCGGGTCTGGTGTTCGTGTCGGGGGCTCTGCTGGGCGCCGCCGCCGCTCCGCTGCTCTTTGGGGTCGTCAACGACCTCCTGGCTCCGAGCCTGGGGGCGCGGGGACTGCGCTACACCCTGCTTCTGGCGCCGGCGTTGCTAGCAGTGGCGGCGGTCTTCTACGCCATCGCCAGTCGCACCGCTGACGGCGACACGCTGGCGGCTGAGCGCCCGACCGTGGTCAGTGCCTAATACTCAGGAGCACGCCATAGGTCGCGGGACGCGCCGCGTACCGATTGATCGTATCGACATTGCGCGTCACCGCGGTCCAGTATTCGGTGTCGGTGACGTTGGTCCCCCAAAATGAGATGCGCCAACGATCATCGGCCGCGGCTAGGCCGGCGCGCAGATCGACCGGGTGTAGGCGTCGATGTCGAGGGGACGGTTGCGGCCGATGAAGCCGGAGGTCGGACCGCGATAGACGAGGTCGCCGCCGATCTCGGCTTTGAGCCCTTCGCCGACAGGCCAGGCGTAGGATGCTCCGGCGTTGACCGACCAATCGGGCGTCTAGGGCAGGGTCTGGCCGGCGAAATCCTCTATGAGGCCAAAAAGGTTCACGCCCACGAACTCCTCGACCTTGGTCGAGAGGTAGGACGCCGAGGCGTAGAGGCTCAGGCCCGAGACGGGTTGGGCGTGCAGGTCGATCTCGACGCCTTGGATCCGAGAACGCGGCACGTTCACCAGCTTGTTCAGGCTACGGATGACCGGATCCAGGATCCGACCTGAGCCTCGGTGCGCGGTGGATAACGACCTTGACCACCTTTCGCCAACCGACGCAGGCTCTATGCACATAAGCCAAGCTTCGACCTCGTCGCCTTGTGGAGAACCGCCTTGAGCGGCAATTACGCCGATCCGCCACCGCGATCGTACGCCTTCGGCCCCTTCGTGCTCATTCCCGAGCGCCAGTTGCTGCTGCGCGACGAAACGCCGGTCCGGCTCGGTAATCGCGCCTTGGACATGCTCACCGTGCTCGTCGAGCGACAGGGGGAGGTGGTGACAAAGCGCCAACTGATGGCGCGCGTGTGGCCCGATCTCTTCGTCGACGAGGGTAACCTCAAGGTCAATATGGTGGCCCTGAGGCGCGCGCTCGGCGAGGATCCGCAGTCCCCTTACATCGCCACGGTCGTGGGACGGGGCTATCGTTTCGTGGCGGCGGTCCGCCGGTCCGACGCCGAGACGGACTCCATCGAGGGTGTGGCCACGCCCCCCAACCACAATCTTCCCCACCCCACGGTGCGGCTTGTCGGCCGCGCTGGAGCGATCAAGGTCCTCGAGGCCGATCTGGAGCAAACGCGTCTGGTGTCGATTGTCGGCCCTGGCGGCGTGGGCAAAACCACGGTAGCGATCGCCGCCGTCGAGCCAGCCATCGGATCCTTCCACGATGGGACATGGCTGGTCGAATTGGCCTCGCTCAAGGATCCGACGCTGGTGGCCAACGCCATCGCCACGAGCATCGGCCTGACGGCGCACTCGGCCAACATGCTCGCGGCCCTCTGCGCCTATCTGCGTTGTCGCGAGATGTTGATCGTACTCGACAGCTGCGAACATCTGATCGAGCCCGTCGCGGCCGCGGTCAGTCGCATTCTGGCCGAGGCCGAGGGCGTCAAGATCCTGACCACCAGCCGCGAGCCGCTCGGCGTCATCGGCGAGCGGGTCAGGCGACTGCCTGGCTTGGAGACGCCGCCGTCGGCTGCGCACCTGAGGGCCGCCGAGGCTCTGGCGTTTCCGGCCGTGCAGCTGTTCGTCGATCGGGCCAGGGACAGATTGGAAGGGTTCGAGCTCAGCGACGCGGACGCGCCCAAGGCCGCCGAAATCTGTCGCCGTCTTGATGGTTTAGCGCTTGCAATCGAGCTGGCGGCCACCCGCATCGACGCCTTCGGGGTGGCGGGCCTGCTCCAACAGTTGGACGATCGCTTTCGTCTCTTGGAAGGACCGCGCGGCGGCGCCGAACGCCATCGCACGCTGACGGCGACGATCGACTGGAGCTACAATCTACTGGCCGCAAGCGAGCAGACCCTATTGCGCCGGCTGGCTATCTTCGCCGGCGTTTTCCCCCTCAAGGCGGCCCATCTCGTCGCGACCGACGCGCATACAGGGACGGCGCGGATCGCCGACGATCTGGCCAAGCTGGTCTCCAAATCCTTGGTCACCGCCGAGCCCCGCGATCGTGGTGTCGAGTATCGACTGCTCGACACCACACGCAGCTACGGCCTAGCGAAGATTGTCGAGCAGGGCGAGCTCGAAGCGATCCGCCTACGTCATGCTCGCTACTGTCTGGAGATCGCAGCGGAGGCGACCTCCGCCACCGAATGGGCGACGCGAGATGCCTGGTTGGCCTGCAACACCGGCAAGATTGACGACATCCGTGATGCGCTGCGGTGGACCTTTTCGGACATGGCCCACGCTGCGATCGGGATCGAGCTGACCATCGCAGCGATCGTGCTATGGAAGCGATTGTCGCTCGTCGACGAGTGCCGCGCCGCGGTCGAGCGCGCGCTCGACAAGCGGTTCGCCGCGTTCCGGAGTCAACGGGACGATCTGATCTTGAATCTGACCCTGGGCGCGACCCTGCTGCATGTGCGGGGCCCGGTACCTCAGGTGAAGGCCTGCCTAACCCGCGCCCACGAAATCGCCGAGGCGCTAGGCGACGCCGACGCCCAGGTCGAATCCCTGCGCGGACTGTCGGAGTTCGACCTTTGGGCTGGCAACACGCGCGCGGCGCTCTCAGGCTCGAAAAAGGCGCAGGTGGTCGCCATCCGGGAGCAGATCGCCGCTGGCCAGCACGTCGACGCCCAGGCCGGATCAGCACTCTCGTATATGGGCGACCTGACCGCGTCGCAGCGCCAGCTTGAGGGCATCGTCAGTCAGCGGCTGCCGCTCGATTGGCGAGGCCGCGCCAATCGCTTCGAGTTCGATCAACGTTTGGCCGCCCGCGGTTCGCTGGCCTCGGTGCTGTGGCTGAATGGCTTTCCCGACCAGGCCGTGGAGATGGCGCAGCGACAGCTTCGCGAGGCCGAGGACTCCTACTACGCCGTGTCGCTCTGCCACGCGATCCTGCTGGGGTCGGCGGTCGTGGGAATCTATGTTCGTGACATCGAGGGCGTCGATCGCTTCCTGACCCGAGGCCTGCAGCACGCGACCGAACACGGGCTGTCCGTTTGGCGCGCCATGGCCACTTGCCTGCGCGGCCGCTGGCAACTCTTAGCCGAGAAGCCCTTTGACATCGCCTCCTACCAGCAAGCCCTGGCCGAGCTCCACGATGGTGGATTCCGGCTGCGCTATAACAACTACCTGACGAACTTCGCCGAGGGTCTGGCTCAACATGGCGACTTCGAGGGCGGCCACGCCTATGTCGATCAGGCCATGGCCATGTCTTTCGACACGGGTCAGATCATCGGCATCCCCGAGATGCTGCGGATCAAGGGCGACATGTATCGCGCTGAGGGCGCGCGCAAATCCCCGCAGGCGGGCGACTGCTATCGTCAGTCAATGGAATGGGCGCTGAAGCTCAACTCGCCAGGTTGGCAGTTGCGCACCGCCATTAGCCTAGTGGAGCACGGGCGCATGAGTGGTCTGGACGCCCACGCTGAGGACGCTCTGGTCCAAGCCTATGCCCGTTTCAGCGAGGGCTTCGACACCGGGGATCTTCGCCGCGCGCGTGCGCTTCTCGACACCCGCGACCAGGCCGGTCAGGCCCGCGCCTAGCCGACTGCAATCGCGGCGGCCTCCTAACCGCATTTAACCGGAACGGGTCCTTCCGCTCGCCTAAGGTTGGAAGAAGCGTAGCGCCGCGGAACGGCGCATGGCGAACTCCACGGACCCAGACCATGCACGAACAAGCCTTCGCCGCGCAGTGCGCCGGCGTCAGCCGCCACGCAAGCGCCGACGAACATCGGCAAGGCCGCCTCACGCTACTGGCCCTGGCGTTGGGCAGCTTCTGCATCGGCACCTCGGAATTCATGAGCATGGGCGTGCTGCAGCTCTTCGCGGCGGATCTGGCCTTGAGCCTGCCGCAGGCGACAAACGTCATTACCGCCTATGCGATCGGGGTGCTAGTCGGAGCGCCACTCATCACCCTCCTGGCAGCGCGGCTGAACCGTAAGAACCTGCTGCTTTTGCTGATGGCGCTCTTCCTGGTCGGCAATCTCCTGACGGCGATCGCGCCCAATCCCTCGACACTCATGACCGCCCGATTCGTCGCCGGCCTGCCGCACGGCGGATATTTCGGGGCCGGCGCTGTGGTGGCTGGCTACGTGGTTGGGCCCAACCAATCGGGTCGCGCCTTCGCAATTGTGATGACCGGCCTGACGGTCGCACGATCGTTGGCTCGCCGATCGCGACTTTCCTCGGACAGCATCTGGGCTGGCGTGACGCCTATCTGGCGGTCACTGGTCTGGGCGTCCTGGCCTTGTTGACGCTTTGGCTGTGGACTCCGCGCACCGACGCTCTGAGTGGCGCCCCGGCGCTGCAAGAGCTGCGCGCGCTGACCAAGCTGTAAATCGGCATGGGGTCCCGGCGCCGATCGGCGCGGTAAGTGCCTGATTTCACTCGATGCTGAGGGATCCCGATCTGGCGTCCATTCACACACCTGTCCAGATCGTTACTCGCCTGCTGTCCTCGACACCGACGCCGGAGCCGGCACACGGCGTTCGACATCGCCGGCTGCGCGACCAAGACTGCGCGATGGCGGTGAGATCGTCCGCATCCCACCCGCAAGATGGCGTCCTTCGGCCTGGGCAGGTCGGCAAGGAAGCGTGGAGCGCCATCAGCTGGCCATTGGGAATATGGAACCCTGTACCGGTGATCTTCCCACACTGAAAAAGCCGGATCTTTCGTCCTAATGTCCATGTCACATTATCGTGATATAAGTCGGACTATTGCGGAACTGTGACAACGGTGGCCACCCATGCCATATCGCCAGCTGTACTCCGTTACCCCGACCGAGATTCTGGCGCTCCAGCTGCACCGGAACCTCCGCGGGCCCACCGCTTACTCCGACGACATCCGGGCGCTGGTCGACGAGCTTGAGCGTCGCCACCGCCGGTCCGAACACGTCGAGGTGATTCTGAATGACGGCCGCCAATACCTGGCGGGCAGGAAAAGCACCCATTGATGTCCGCCCCGGGTCGAGTACGGGCGGTTCGGTGAACGTTCGGTAGGCGGACTGTCACCAGAACGCCTTAGCCCTGGCGAAGCGGCGCTGAGCAGCATCAGCTTGCTTCAGCAGGGCCGGCTCCTCAGCTCCTGCAGCCCCGGCGATGAGCCCGCCGACAAATGCGGGCTCAGACGCCGCCCGCTTCTGCGCCAGTCCGGCCACCAGCTCGCGCCCCGTGGCGATGTCGTTCAGCGCGCCCAACTCATCCTGCATCGCCTCCAGTGCCTGGACGAATTTGGCGTGCCGCCGACGTTCCGCCTTGCCGTTGCAGAGCGGCGCGAAGAATTCGGCGGCATAGCGCAGCTTCTTGGCCTGGATCCGGATCCGGTGCCGCGCCATCGGGTCAAGCTTCGCGAGATGCTTCCCCCGCTTCCGCACCTTGCGCCGTCGGGAGTCCAGGATGGAGGCTGCGGCACTCTCGATTGACCCCCGGAGGCATTCAGCGTCGTCACGGGAACGCTGTTTCCAGCGTCCCCGCTCCAGCCATTCCACCAGCCGCGGCACGAGCGCGACAAAGCGGGGCGACTGCAGCACCGCAATCACATCATCATAGGCTCGCTCGCGGTCATCCTTGATCAGACGCAGGAAATCGGCGGCGTCCACGCCCTCTGGCGTGTGGCCAGAGGAGGCGCGCTTGAGGAACACGTCGTGGTTGCGGGCGCGGCCCAGCGGCTCCGACGCCCAGCGCATCTCCTCCTTGATCGCCTCGAGTTCGCGGTCTGCCACGACCTTTTTGAACAGCGAGAAGGCGGAGCGCAGGCGGCGCATGGCGACGCGGGCCTGGTGCAGTGCTTCGACATCGCGCCGCTGCAACAGGATTTCCTCGTTCAGCCGATATTGCCGGATACAGCTATGGGCGATCGCGCGGAAGCCGTCCGCGACGCTCACGCCCGGGGCCAGCTTGGGCGCCTCGGCCTTCACCGCCTGGGACGCAGTGCGCTCGCGCAGGGCATAACCGCGCTCCGCCTTGCTCAGCACGCCGAGGCGCAAAGGTGCAGCGTCGATCAGGTCTCGCGCCACCTTGTACAGCCCGGCAGCGCCGCCCGATTTCAACTCAAGCTCGACCTCGCAGAACGTCGCCAGGCGCCGCCCGGCAACGACCTTGACCTCATCGACCGCAAGCTCGACGACCGATCGGCCGCTGCGGATCTTCTGAGCGGTGCGCTTCACCTCGGTCCGGAACACCGGCCTCAGATCCCTGCGGGCTCGCTTGGACGACAGCAGATCGGCGACCGGCGTGTCCGCAGCCGCCGAGAGATCGAGGGAGGATCCGTTCACCTCCCGCTCCCATTCCGCGCGATCCAGGGTCCCGGTTGTTCCGTTCGACTTGACGGTCTGTAGCCGCCGACCCGGTTCCTCCCGAATCCGCAGCGACACCCCATGAGCTTTCAGCTTCAGGTCATCCGTGTCAAAATAGGTTGTGGTCAGTCGTTGGATGTCGCGAGGGCCTGTGCGGCCCTCAATCGCGGCGACGCGGCGCTTCAGCAGTGAAAGGTCGGCCGCCGCAACGTCGAATTTGAGCTCTATCTCCTGGGGCCCCGCGGATGGAACTTCGTGCGCTGACATGGCTCAGGCCTCCTTCTCGAGCAACAGCCGCGGTCGGTTCCAGTTCCGGAGCGCCCTTGCCACGCGATAGGCCGCGGTTTCGACTGGCGTTGGCACCTCCAGCCGGCTTGCCCGGCCGCCGTCGAGGCTTCAAACCAGCGGCCGGGCCGCTGCGCTGCTCGAGGAGAATCTGCGGGCGGTCCTGCTGCTGCTCGACCCGGACATAGCGGCCGCGCCAAAGCGGTGCCTGCGCGACCGGCCGTTGCTGCTGACCGGTTTCGACCTGCGGGACCTCAGCTTCACGGCCGAGGGACTGGTCTTGTTTGTGGCGGGTTCTAAGAACGACCAGGAGCGCCGCGGCGCCGTCTTCGCGGCGACCCGGCACGTCCTGTTCACCGGCGACCGCATGCCGCCGGCCAGCCTCGCCGCCCTGCCGCGGCTGTTCCCGGCTGCGGAATTCCACAACATCTACGGCTGCACCGAGACCAACGACAGCTTCATCCACACCGTGGACCTCGCCGCCGGGGTGGAGGCGCCGCTGCCGATCGGGTCGCCGCTGCCCGGGGTCGACGCCCTGATCCTCGATGCGGAGGGCGGGCTGGTCGAGGGCATGGGGCGGGGCGAGCTCGTCGTCTCCACCCCGTTCCAGACGCCCGGCTATCTCGACCCCACGCTCAACGGCGCGAAGTTCCTGGCGATCGGGCGCGGCGGCTCTCCCCGCATCTTCTTCCGCAGCGGCGACATCGTCCGCCGGCGCGAGGATGGCGCCCTGATGCTGGAGGGCCGGAAGGATTTCCAGGTCAAGGTCCGAGGCACCCGGATCAACCTCCAGGAGGTCGAGCAGACCCTGCTGGATCATGAGCAGGTCATGGAGGCCGCGGTCGTCGCGGTGCCCGACGACCTCGCCGGCAACCGCCTGCACGCCGTGGTGCGGCGCCGCGGCGCCGGCCTCAACAGCCTGGTGCTGCGCCGGTACTGCGCCCTGCGCCTGGCACGGGCCGCCATTCCGTCATCGATCGAGATCGTCGACGTCGCGCTGCCCAGGACCTCGACCGGCAAGGTCGACCGTCGCCGGATCCTCCACAGCCAACTCGAAGGGGTTTGACACGATGCACGCTTCCACCATCCGACAGTTCATCGTCGACGAGTTCCTGCCCGATGTCGCGGTCGAGCAGCTCGAGGGGGATCTCGACCTGATCGCCAGCGGCGTGATCGACAGCCTCGGCCTGCTGAAGCTGATCGCCTGGATCGAGAACCACTTCCAGATCGCGGTCGACGTCACCGAGATGACGCCGGGCAATTTCAGCTCCGTCGGCGCGATCTGCTCCTTCCTCGATCGCGTCCGCCCGCTGGAGACGACCTAGCCATGTCCGGGCTCGTCCGCGCCCTGATCGCCCGGGACCGGCCGGTGCCGCCGGCCGCCTGGCACGATCTCTGGGACAGGCTGCAGGCCGGCAGCGTGGCGCCGGTCGAGGCTGCATCCATCCTCTCCTCGCTGTCGACCGGCCTGCCGGATCACGCGACGATCGTGGCGCTGCTGGGCTCGCTGGCTGAGCGGCGGCCGGGGCCGAAGCCCGTCCTGCCGGCGGGCACGGTGAACATCGTCGGCACGGGTGGCGGTCCGGCGACCTTCAACATCTCCACCGCCGCCGCCTTCGTCGCCGCCGCGATCGGCGTCCGCGTGGTCAAGACCGGGTCGCGGGCCTATTCGAGCCGCTGCGGATCGATCGACCTGCTGGAACGGCTGCAGATTCCGCTGGCCGGGTCGCCGGCGCAGCTGGAGGACCTGCTGGACCGGTTCGGCGTCGCCTTCGCTGGCGGCTTCGTCTACCCCGCCGAGCTGACCCTGCTGGCCCGCGCCGTGGTCCCGCTCGAGATGAAGGTGGTGGGCCGGTTCTTCAACGTGGTCGGGCCGTTCCTGGCAGACATGCCCGTCGCAGCGCAGATCACGGGGGTCTCGAACCCGGCGGTGCTGCCGGCGCTCAAGCATCTCGCCAGCCGCGAGACCCGCCGGATCTGGCTGTGCCGGAATGATCTCGGGATCGACGAGCTGGTCAGCTTCGACATCAACGTCATCACGCCGAACGACGCCAGCCAGATGTCGGTCGGGCCGCTGCGGCAGGGCATCGCCGTGACCGGATCGCCGGACGACCTGGCGCCCGCCGGGGACGGCACCGCGGTCGTCGATCATTTCCTCGGCATCCTGTCCGGCGAAGGGCCGGCGGCCGCGATCCAGACGGTCAGCCTCAACGCCGCCGCCCTGGCGCTGATCGCGGGCAATGCGGTCGACTGGGCCGAGGCCATCGAGATGGCCCGGCTGGCGATCCGCGACGGGCATGCGCGCGCGCTGGCGGACACCATCCGCGCCTTCGGCCGCAAGCGCGCGCCGCAGCTCCTGCCGATGGGGGCAAGCCATGGATGACGTCGTCTACATCATCGGGGCGGGGATCGCCGGCCTGGGCGCCGCGCATTTCGTCCGGCAGCAGGGCCGCATCCCGGTCGTGCTGGAGGCGACCGACACCGTCGGCGGCCGCGCCGGGGCGATCGAGCATGACGGCGTGTCCTACGAGATCGGCGGCAAGAACTTCGCCTCCGACTGGAAGCTGTTCAACGGCATCCTGCGCGGCTTCCACTCGCTGTCCTTCGACCGCCAGCACCCGAACTTCCACATCGTGCTCGACGGCAAGGTCTACGGCTTCGACAAGCGGTCGACGCTGACCAACGGGCTGGGGATGATGCGGGCGATCGGCCTGCGCTCCGTGCTGCAGTTCAACGCCCTGTTGCGGCGGGCCGGCCGGCCGGGCGCGCCGGTGCGGTACTATGATGGCAGCAGCGCGGCGCTGGAGCGCCGATACGACGGCCGGCCGCTCAGCGCCCATGTCCCGGCCGGCCTCGCCCGCGGCCCGCTGCGGATGTTCACCATCATCATGGGGGCGGCGGAGCCGGACGAGTTCTCCTACGCCACGCTGATGATGCTGCTGTCCTCCTTCGGCAAGGGCAGCCACCATTCCCTGCCGGAGACCACCGCGCACCTGTTCGCGCATCTGTCGCAGGGGGTGGAGATCCGCCGGCGGCACGAGGTTCGGCGCGTCGTCCTCGAAGCCGGCGGGGTCAAGGCCCTGGAGGGCAGATCGCCCGCCGGCGCCTTCAGCATCGATGCCCGCGCGGTGATCGTCGCGACGCCGCTGCACCGGCTGGCGCAGATCGTCGCCCTGCCGCCCGGCGCGCAGTGGGCGGCATCGCGGATCCCCTACCACCCGCTGGCGCTGATCAATGCCGACTACGAGACGGACGTGTTCACGCCGGAGATGAACTCGATCATGTTCGATCCGGACAGCCCGCTCGGCCACTGTTCCGCGAACCGCATGCACAAGCGCCATTCGGTGCGTTTCACCCTGGCCGGGCGACGGGCGCGCCCCTTGCTGACGCAGGACGACGCATCGCTGCTGGCGATCGCGGAGGATGCCTTCCGGCGGGTGCACCCGCTGCCCGGGAAGGCGGTCTTCGCCCATGTCCGGCGCCATGGCGACGGCCTATGCGCCTACGGCTTCGGCTATTCGGACAGCCGGCGCAGCCTGCTCGCCGGGCTCAAACCGATCCAAGGCCTGGCCGTGGCCGGGGACTACCTCTACGGCCACAACATGGAAGGGTGCCTCCAGTCCGCGATGGCGGCGACGCGCCACCTGTCCGGTGCCGAGGGCGCCTATGACCGATCCTACGACTATCCCGACGGCGCGGATCCGGCAGGGGCGGCAGCGGCCGTGCCCGCGGGGGCCGACGCCCTGCGGTCGCCGGCCTGAGGGAGGGAGCGGATGCCAACCTTTTTCTCGGATCGACCGCCGGGCGGGATCGGCCTCGCGATCTTCCTCAACGCCGGCGACCCGTCCTTCGACCACCTGGCCGAGATGGTGCCGATGCTGGACCGCGGCGGCGTGGACTGCCTCGAGCTGGCGGTGCCGTTCCCGGACTCGGTCAGCGACGGGCCGGTGATCCGGCGGTCGGCCGAGCGCGGCCTGGCCGGCGGCGCGGATCTGGCGTCCGTCCTCACCTTCCTGGACCGGATCCGGCCCGGCCTCTCGCATCTCAGGATCGCCCTGCTGGTGGATTGGAGCCACAGCGTCCGCGCGGCGGGGCTGGACGAGGTGTTCCGCCGGGCGCAGGGCGCGGGCGCCGACGCCATCCTGGTGCACGGCTTGCCGCCGCGCCTGCGCGCCGCCCATGACGACGCCGCCGGCCGGACCGGCCTGCCGGTCGTCACCACCGGCTATGCGACGTCGCAGCCCGGGATCCTGGACGACATGGCGCGGCGGGCCTCGGCCTATTTCTATCTCGTGGCGCAGTATGGCCGGACCGGAACGGCGCCGGCCCGGGGCTACGACGCGCTCGCCCCGGTGATCGGCGCGCTGCGGCGGGTCACGACCGTGCCGGTCGCCGTGGGCTTCGGCGTGACCCGGGCCGACCAGGTCGAGGCGCTGCGGCGGGCCGGGGCGGATGCGGCGATCGTCGGCAGCGCCTGCGCCGCGGCCATCGAGGCCGCGCTGCGCCTGGGCCGGGATCCGGTCGAGGATCTGGCCGCCTTCGTCCAGGGGCTTCGCCCGTCGCCTGTCCGGTCGGCCGAGGGCGCCGTGCGCTTCGCCGAGGAGAGGCCGGCATGACGGCGACCGCAGCCTTTCGCATCGAGCGCAGGGACGCGGGATTTCTCGCCCATGTCGACCTGCGGCATGACTTCTACTTCGACCATCCGCTGGGGCATCTGCCGGGCCTGCTGCTGCTCGACGTCGCCCTGGCCGCGGTTGCCGAAGCAAGGGTGTCCGCCGCGCCGCCCTGGTTCGCGCAGTTCGACATCGCCTTCCGGGCGATCGCCGCCCTGCACCGGCCGCTGGAGATCGAGCTGTTCGTCGGAAGCGCGGCGGACCGGACCACGCGCTGCACCTTGTCGCAGGGCGGCCGGCTCTGCGCCGAGGCGCAGGTGACGGAGGGGGAGGATGCCCAGCCGGGGGCCGCGCCGATGCCGGCCGAGGCCGCCTTCGCGGCGCTGGACCCGCGCTCCATTCGCAAGGCGCGGCCGGAGAATGTGTTCCTCGGCCAGGCCGGCGCAGGCGCCGCGATCCAGCTGCCGCATCGGCTGGCCAGCGCGCTGCCGGCGTCGGATCGTGGCCGCTACGCCCCGGTCTACCTGGCCGAATGCTTCCTGCAGCTCTGCCGGCGCGGGGGGGGGGGGGGGGGGGGGGGGGGGGGGCGCGGGCGGGGGGGGTTAAAAAA
>NZ_JASATH010000084.1:0-31901 GCF_038440215.1 Inquilinus sp. OTU3971
AAAAACCCGGCGGCATGACTGTCATGTTGGGGGCGGCCGTGGTTTGGGCCGCCCCGCTGTTTTTGGCTGGACGAATCTGAGGTAGGGTAGAATTCCATGACGCGGTACATCTTCATTACCGGCGGCGTGGTCTCCTCGCTTGGCAAGGGACTGGGCGCAGCAGCACTCGGGGCACTTCTTCAGGCGCGGGGCTTCAAGGTCCGGCTCCGGAAGCTGGACCCCTATCTCAACGTCGACCCGGGCACGATGAGCCCGACCCAGCACGGCGAGGTCTTCGTCACCGATGACGGGGCCGAGACCGACCTGGATCTGGGCCATTACGAGCGCTTCACCGGCGTGGCAGCCCGCAAGAGCGACAACGTCACCACCGGCAAGATCTATTCGGGCGTGATCGCGCGCGAGCGCCGCGGCGACTATCTCGGCGCCACGGTGCAGGTGATCCCGCACATCACCGACGCGATCAAGGAATTCATCCGGTCGGACGTCACCGACGAGGACTTCATCATCTGCGAGGTCGGCGGCACGGTCGGCGACATCGAGAGCCTGCCGTTCCTCGAGGCGATCCGCCAGTTCGGCAACGAGGTCGAGCCCGAGAACGCGTTGTTCCTGCACGTCACGCTGCTGCCCTACATCCCGGCGGCGGGCGAGCTGAAGACCAAGCCGACCCAGCATTCGGTGAAGGAGCTGCTGTCGGTCGGGATCCAGCCGGCGATGCTGCTGTGCCGCGCCGACCGGCCGATCCCGGCCAATGAGCGGCGCAAGATCGCGCTGTTCTGCAACATCCGGCCGGAGCGGGTGATCGCCGCCCTCGACGTCGACACCATCTACAACGTGCCGATCTCCTATCACGAGGAAGGCTTCGACGATCAGGTCCTGGCCTATTTCGGCCTCGATCAGCCGAAGGCGCCTGACCTGTCGCGCTGGACCGGCATCGTCCGGCGCGTGCGTGCGCCGGAGGGCGAGGTCACCATCGGCGTGGTCGGCAAGTACACCTCGCTGATCGACAGCTACAAGAGCCTGGCCGAGGCCCTGACCCATGGCGGCATCGCCAACAACGTCAAGGTCAAGCTCGACTGGATGGATTCGCAGATCTTCGAATCGGAGGACGCGGTCAGCCATCTCGAGCATGTCCACGGCATCCTGGTGCCGGGCGGCTTCGGCGAGCGCGGGGCCGAGGGCAAGATCCGCGCCGCCCAGTTCGCGCGCGAGCGCAAGGTGCCGTATTTCGGCATCTGCTTCGGCATGCAGATGGCGGTGATCGAGGCGGCGCGCCACATGGCCGGGCTGCCGGCGGCGAATTCGACCGAGTTCGGCCCGACCAACGAGCCGGTGGTCGGCCTGATGACCGAATGGACCCGCGGCAACGCGCTGGAGACCCGCAAGTCGGACGGCGACCTCGGCGGCACCATGCGCCTCGGCGCCTATCCGGCCGCCCTGGTGCCCGGCAGCCGGGTGCAGGAGATCTACGGCGCGACCGAGATCAGCGAGCGGCACCGCCACCGCTACGAGGTCAACATCAACTACCGCGACCGGCTGGAGCAGGCCGGGCTGTTCTTCTCCGGCCTGTCGCCCGACGGCGTGCTGCCGGAGATCGTGGAGCTGCCGGACCATCCCTGGTTCATCGGCGTGCAGTTCCATCCGGAGCTGAAGTCGAAACCGTTCGACCCGCATCCGCTGTTCACCGACTTCATCCGCGCCGCGATCGAGCAGAGCCGGCTCGTCTGAGGACCATGACCATGACCGCAGCCCGTGCCGTCACCGTCGGCCCCGTCACCTTCGGCAACGACCGCCCACTGACCATCATCGCCGGCCCGTGCCAGCTGGAAAGCCGCGAGCACGCGCTGGAGATGAGCCAGGCACTGGTCGAGATCACCGGCAGGCTGGGCCTCGGCCTGGTCTACAAGACCTCCTTCGACAAGGCGAACCGCACCTCCGGCTCGGCCGCCCGCGGCCTGGGCATGGAGAAGAGCCTGCCGATCATGGCCGAGGTCCGGGAAAAATTCGGCTGCCCGGTGCTGACCGACATCCACGACGCGGCGCAATGCGCGCCGGTGGCGGAGGCGGTCGACATCCTGCAGATCCCGGCCTTCCTGTGCCGCCAGACCGACCTGCTGCTGGCCGCCGGCGCCACCGGCCGGGCGATCAACGTCAAGAAGGGCCAGTTCCTCGCGCCCTGGGACATGAAGAACGTCGCCGCCAAGATCGCCTCGACCGGCAACGACAAGGTCCTCTTGACCGAGCGCGGCGTCAGCTTCGGCTACAACACCCTGGTCAGCGACATGCGCTCGCTGCCGATCCTGGCGCAGACCGGCTATCCTGTGGTGTTCGATGCCACCCATTCGGTGCAGCAGCCGGGCGGGCAGGGCGCCAGCTCGGGCGGCCAGCGCGAATTCGTGCCGGTGCTGGCCCGGGCCGCGGTCTCGATCGGCGTCGCCGCCGTGTTCATCGAGACCCACCAGGACCCGGACCACGCCCCGAGCGACGGCCCGAACATGGTGCCGATCAGCAAGCTCGAGGCACTGCTGACCACCCTGGTCGCGCTCGACCGCATCGCCAAGGCCGACCCGGTCCGGATCTGAGCAGGTCCATGGCGTCATCTGATCGAAAGCCTTGGACGATCCCCGGACGACATCGTCGCCGAGACGATCCGGAACATGTCGCTTTGCAGGCTTGGCAGATCGCCGATATCGAAGCTGGCTTGGTGCAGGCGGATGCAGGCGAGTTCGCCAGCGATGCTGATGTTATGCGTGTGATGGCGAAGTTGGCGCATAAGGGGCCGCGGGACCCGCGACGAAGGTTGGAATCGTCAGAGGCGAACCCGACACCCCACAGCTTAGGCTGTCGATTCGTTCCGCTACTCATTGTAAGGATCAATCAACTGGCCGGTGGCGACGTCGCGACGCTCCTGCCGGATGACCGTCGCGCGCAACTCCCAATGTGGCATGTATCGATCGAGGCGGATTGAATCGGCCAGGGACGTTCCATTCGCGAGTTGCAGGTGGCCAAACCGATCTGATCGGGAAATGACGCCCTCGGCGGCCCGTGACAGGTCGATCACCTCAAGCTTCCAGGTGCTGTCGTCACCCCACACGCATCCGGCGACGAAACCGGTGGTCAGCGACAGCCAGGGGCCGAATGTCCGGTGATAGCCATATTGATCCGCCTCCTGTCCCGAATGCCCTTCGGCATCGGTCTCGAACCACCAATCTTCCCTCTCTCGACCAGTCGGGTCTTTGCAGACGACCTTCTTGTATCGCGGGACATAGAATTCGACCGGGCAGAAGCCTCCGGCGGCCGGCTCTTCCCCGCCAAGGTCGGCGCAGTCGGGCAGCTTCATCACCCGGGTTGATGTGTAATCCCTCGAATACAGGGCATACCACTCCGACCCTAGCTCAAACGGCTCAAACGTTGTTTTGGCCCAGCCCGGGTGATTTCGCTTGTATTCACCGACCTGAGCGGGGCCGTCGAAGATCTTAATCAATGAGGAACCCCACGACCCGCTTTGATGCGGTTCGATCGTCTCCTCGGCTCGAAATCGTCTGCTCTCGATACCGGCCTTCATAATGTTAGGCTCCATTGGATGATGCGGAGCAGAGCTGGAGAGCAGATTGGGTTCGCCGAGGCGAACCCAATCTGCTGTTGTCGTCCTCCGTTCACTCCGCCGCCGCGGCCATGGTGGCGTAGCGGCGTTCGGTGTCGGTGATGTAGTCGCGAGTGAGGGGGGCGGCGTCGCGCTTCCGGGCCAGCTGCATCTGGAACACCATGCAGGTGCCCATCCGGAACTCGTTCTCGCAGCCCAACAGATAGAACTCCCACATCCGGCAGAAGCGCTCGTCATAGAGCTTGGCGATGCGCTCCCGCTGCTGCTGGAACCGCTCGTTCCAGGCCGCCAGCGTGTCGGCGTAGTGCAGCCGCAGGATCTCGATGTCGGTGACCCACAGGCCCTGGCGCTCGACCGCGGCCAGCACCTCCGACAGGGCCGGCACGTATCCGCCCGGGAAGATGTACTTGCGCAGCCAGGCGCCGGTGTTGCCCGGTGGGGTCATGCGCCCGATCGAGTGCAGCAGCATGACGCCGTCATCGGCCAGCAGGTCGCGGACCTTGGCGAAGTACTCGTCGTAATAAGCGACGCCGACATGCTCGAACATGCCGACCGAGACGATCCGGTCGAAGCGCTGGTCGAGCTGCCGATAGTCGCGCAGCTCGAATCTCACCCGGTTGCCCAGGCCGCGCTTGGCGGCCCGCTCCTCGGCCAGCTTCTGCTGCTCGACCGACAGGGTCACGCCCGTCACTTCGACCGGCGCCAGCTCGGCCAGCGTCATCGCCATGCCGCCCCAGCCGGAGCCGATGTCGAGCACGTTCTTGGCATCGTCGAGCAGCAGCTTGGCGGCGATGTGCCGCTTCTTGGCGGTCTGGGCGTCCTCGATGGTGCCGACCCCGTCGCCGAAATAGGCGCAGGAGTACTGCATGTCCTCGTCGAGGAAGAGCTCGAACAGCTCGCGCGACAGGTCGTAGTGGTGGTGGACGTGCTCCTGCGCCTTGCCGACCGGGTTGTACTGCTGCAGCCGGCGCAGCCGGCGGCCGACCGAATTCAACAGCGCCTGCAGCGGATAGCCGTCCAGCGCCTGGAAGTTATGGCCGTACAGGGCGAACAGGTCGCGCAGCGTGGTGCCGTCCTCGAGCGTCAGCGTGCCGTCCATATAGGCCTCGCCGACCGCCAGCGCCGGGGCCGCGAACAGCCTCCGATGCAGGGTGGGATCGTGCAGCCGGACCGAGGCGAAGGGGCCGGGCCGCTGGCCCGCGAAGTCATGGGCGACACCGCCCGCGTCGGTCACGCGCAGGCGTCCCGCCTGCACGAAGCGCGACAGCATATGGGAGAGAAGCCGCATCTCGGTACCCTGGGTTGCGCACTTTTGTCGCGAGGCTACTACTCAAATTGACGCAGTTTCAACACGGGCAAGCCACAATCGCCGGATGTGAGATCTGCCGCAGGCGCAGAGGTAAAAATCCTTGCATTTTCCGGTCCGCGGCACAGTCTGGCCCCGCCGATTCCCGCCCCACCACTCCGCGCCCCCCGATTCCGTTTCAGCGAGAGGCAGCCCTATGACCGCGATCGTCGACATCCATGCCCGCCAGATCCTCGACAGCCGGGGCAACCCGACCGTCGAGGTCGACGTCACCCTCGAATCCGGCGCCTTCGGCCGCGCCGCCGTGCCGTCCGGCGCCTCGACCGGCGCCCATGAGGCGGTCGAGCTGCGCGACGGCGACAAGTCGGTCTATGGCGGCAAGGGCGTGACCAAGGCGGTCGACGCCGTCAATGGCGAGCTGTTCGATGCGCTGGCCGGGCTCGACGCCGAGGACCAGATCGAGCTCGACCGCACCATGATCGAGCTGGACGGCACCCCGAACAAGGGCCGGCTGGGCGCCAACGCCATCCTCGGCGTCAGCTTGGCCGTGGCCCGCGCCGCGGCCGAGGATGCCGGCCTGCCGCTGTACCGCTATGTCGGCGGCGCCTATGCCAGCACGCTGCCGGTGCCGATGATGAACATCATCAATGGCGGCGCCCATGCCGACAACCCGATCGACATCCAGGAATTCATGATCCTGCCGGTCGGCGCACCGACCCTGGCCGAGGCGGTGCGCACCGGGTCGGAGGTATTCCACGCCCTGCGCAAGAAGCTGAAGGACGCCGGCCACAACACCAATGTCGGCGACGAAGGCGGCTTCGCGCCGAATCTCAGCTCGGCCGACGAGGCGCTGAGCTTCATCGTCCAGGCGATCGAGGCCGCCGGCTACAAGCCGGGCGACGACGTGGTGCTGGGGCTCGATGCCGCCTCGACCGAGTTCTACAAGGACGGCCGCTACGTCCTGGAAGGCGAGGGCAAGACCCTCGATGGCGCCGGCCTCGTCGCCTATTACGAGGAGCTGGTGAAGCGGTACCCGATCGTGTCGATCGAGGACGGCATGGCCGAGGACGACTGGGAGGGCTGGGCCGCGATCACCAGCGCCCTCGGGAAGCGCGTCCAGCTGGTCGGCGACGACCTGTTCGTGACCAACCCCGAGCGCCTGTCCCAGGGCATCGCCCGCGGCATCGGCAACTCGATCCTGGTCAAGGTCAACCAGATCGGCACCCTGACCGAGACCCTGCAGGCGGTGGAGATGGCGCACAAGGCCGGCTACACCGCGGTGATGTCGCACCGCTCGGGCGAGACCGAGGACGCGACCATCGCCGACCTCGCCGTCGCCACCAATTGCGGGCAGATCAAGACCGGCTCGCTCAGCCGCTCCGACCGGCTGGCCAAGTACAACCAGCTGATCCGGATCGAGGAGCAGCTGGGCCGTGCCGCCAGCTATGCCGGCCGCTCGGTGCTGCGCCAGCGTTAGGGGCTTTGATTGACGCCGACCCCGACCTATGGTGATCTGAAGCCATGAGCATGTTTCGCTACCTCCGGCGGAAACTGCGGCCGATCATCGGGCCGGTGGTCGGCGTCTGCCTGATCGCCTATTTCAGCTACCATGCGATCCAGGGCGACCACGGCATCTTCGCCCGCGACGCGCTGCAGGGCGAGGTCGCCCAGGCGAAGTCGACGCTGGACGAGCTGACGGCGCAGCGTACGGAGATGGAGAAGCGCGCCGCGCTGATCGACCCGAAGCAGGTCGACCTCGACATGCTGGACGAACGGGCCCGGGCGATGCTGAATGTCGCCAGGCCGGACGATGTCGTCATTTTCTTTCCCAAGACCGCACCGGCCCCGGCGCCGGCCCAGTAAACCCGCGCGTCTGCCTTGCGCCGATGGCGGTTTGGCCACGGACCTGCGCCTTGCAAATTCCGGCCGTGCGGGGTAGCACTGGGCCAGGCGGCAAAACTATGCGCGCCTACTAACCCGATGCCATCCGACCAGGGAGGATCCATTGGCCGCCACGAAACGTCGTCCTGCCCAGGATAAGACGTCGGGAGCCGTGGCTCCCGTTGCCGCCGGCAAGGACGAGTTGCTGCGCTATTACCGCGACATGCTGCTGATCCGCCGCTTCGAGGAGAAGGCCGGCCAGCTGTACGGCATGGGCCTGATCGGCGGCTTCTGCCACCTCTATATCGGCCAGGAGGCCGTGGTGGTCGGCATGCAGGCGGCCCAGACCCCGGCCGACGACGTCATCACCGGCTATCGCGACCACGGCCACATGCTGGCCTGCGGCATGGACCCGCGCGGCGTGATGGCGGAGCTGACCGGGCGCCGCGGCGGCTACTCCAAGGGCAAGGGCGGCTCGATGCACATGTTCAGCCGCGAGAAGAAGTTCTTCGGCGGCCACGGCATCGTCGGCGCCCAGGTCTCGCTCGGCACCGGCCTCGGCTTCGCCCATCGCTACAAGGAAGACGGCGGCGCCTCGATCACCTATTTCGGCGACGGCGCCTCGAACCAGGGCCAGGTCTATGAGAGCTTCAACATGGCGGCTCTCTGGAAGCTCCCGGTCATCTATGTGATCGAGAACAACAAATACGGCATGGGCACCTCGGTGCAGCGCGCCTCGGCCAATGCCGATCTGCATCTGCGCGGCCAGGCCTACGGCATCCCCGGCGTCCAGGTCGACGGCATGGACGTGCTGTCGGTCAAGGCCGCCGCGGGCGAGGCGCTGGAGCGCGCCCGGGCCGGCGAGGGGCCGACCATCCTCGAGATGATGACCTACCGCTATCGCGGCCACTCGATGTCCGATCCGGCCAAGTACCGGAGCAAGGAGGAGGTGGCGAAGATGCGCGAGACGCACGACCCGATCGATCTGGTGCGCAAGAAGATCGACGCGATCGGCGGCATCAGCGAGGACGACTTCAAGGCGATCGACAAGGAGATCCGGGGCATCGTCAACGATGCGGCGGAATTCGCGCAGCAGAGCCCGGAGCCCGATCCGTCGGAGCTCTACACCGACGTCCTGATCGAAGCCTGAGTCATCACGACCCGGCGGGCGCCCCCTCGAGGCGCCGCCGGCTGCCGGAGAATTCCCAATGCCCACCGAAATCCTGATGCCGGCGCTGTCGCCGACCATGACCGAGGGCACGCTCGCGAAGTGGCTGAAGCGCGAGGGTGACGCGGTGAAGTCGGGCGATGTGATCGCCGAGATCGAGACCGACAAGGCGACCATGGAGGTCGAGGCGGTCGACGAAGGCACCATCGGCAAGATCCTGGTGCCCGAGGGCACCGAGGCCGTGGCCGTGAACACCCCGATCGCCATCCTGCTCGGCGACGGCGAGAGCGCGGGCGACATCGGCCACGCCAACGGCAAGGCCGCCCCGGCGGCCGAGGCCCCGGCGGAAGCGCCGAAGGCCGCGGCGCCGAAATCCGAGGCCCGGGCGCCCGCCGCCCCGGCCGCGCCGCCGGCGACCAAGGCGCCGCCCGCCACCGACGAGGACAAGTTCTTCGCCAAGACCAAGCGCCTGACCGTGCGCGAGGCGCTGCGCGACGCCATGGCCGAGGAGATGCGGCGCGACCCGACCGTGTTCCTGATGGGCGAGGAGGTCGCGGAGTACCAGGGCGCCTACAAGGTCAGCCAGGGCCTGCTCGAGGAGTTCGGCGCCAAGCGCGTGATCGACACCCCGATCACCGAGCACGGCTTCGCCGGCCTCGGCGTTGGCGCCGCCTATGCCGGGCTGCGGCCGATCGTCGAGTTCATGACCTTCAACTTCGCCATGCAGGCGATCGACCAGATCATCAACTCGGCGGCCAAGACGCTGTACATGTCCGGCGGCCAGATGGGCAGCCCGATCGTGTTCCGCGGCCCGAACGGCGCGGCGTCGCGCGTCGGCGCCCAGCACAGCCAGGACTATGCCAGCTGGTACGCCCACTGCCCGGGCATGAAGGTGGTGTCGCCCTGGTCCGCGGCGGACGCCAAGGGCCTGCTGAAATCGGCGATCCGCGACCCGAACCCGGTGATCTTCCTCGAGAACGAGATGCTCTACGGCCAGAGCTTCGACGTGCCGGAGGACCCCGAGTTCATCGTCCCGATCGGCCGCGCCAAGATCCTGCGCCCGGGCAAGGACGTCACCATCGCCGCCTATTCGATCATGGTGGGCAAGGCGCTGGAGGCGGCCGAGACCCTGGCCGCCGAGGGCATCGACGCCGAGGTCATCGACCTCCGCTCGATCCGGCCGCTCGACGTCGAGACCATCGTCAACTCGGTCAAGAAGACCAACCGGCTGGTCTCGGCCGAGGAGAGCTGGCCCTTCGCCGGCATCGGGTCGGAGCTGGCGGCGCTGATGATGGAGCACGCCTTCGACTATCTCGACGCCCCGGTCGGGCGCGTCTGCTCGGTCGATGTGCCGCTGCCCTACGCCGCGAACCTGGAGCACCTCGCGCTGCCCCAGGCCTCGCACATCGTCGAGGCGGCCAAGGCCGCCTGCTACCGCTAGGCGCCGGACAGGGGAGGGATCGATGACGATCAACATTCTGATGCCGGCGCTGTCGCCCACGATGACCGAGGGCACGCTCGCCACCTGGCACAAGAAGGAAGGCGACAAGGTCAAGTCCGGCGACGTGATCGCCGAGATCGAGACCGACAAGGCGACCATGGAGGTCGAGGCGGTCGACGAAGGCACCATCGGCAAGATCCTGGTGGCCGAGGGCACCGAGAACGTGCCGGTCAACGAGGTCATCGCCATCCTCCTCGAGGAGGGCGAGGATGCCGGCGCGCTGAAGGGCGGTGCGCCCGCGCCGAAGGCCGAGGCCAAGGCCGAGGCTCCGGCCGCCGAGCCGAAGGCCGAGGCTGCGGCTCCGGCGGCGCAGCCCGCCCCGGCCGCCAAGCCGGCGACCAACGGCCATGACGACGGCCGCGTCTTCGCCAGCCCGCTGGCCCGCCGCATGGCGCAGCAGGCCGGGGTCGACCTGGCGACGCTGAAGGGCAGCGGCCCGCATGGCCGCGTGGTCAAGGCGGATGTCGACGCGGCGCTGGCCGGCGGTGCCCCCGCCGCCAAGCCAGCCGCCGCGGCGCCCGAGGCGGCGAAGCCCGCGCCTGCCGCTGCCGCTCCGGCCGCGAAGCCGGCCGCCGCCGGCGGCCCGAATGCCAAGCAGCTCGCCGATGCCTTCGGCATCCCGTACAGCGAGCAGAAACACAGCAACATGCGCAAGACGGTGGCGCGCCGGCTCCTGGAGTCGAAGCAGACCGTCCCGCATTTCTACCTGACGGTCGACATCGAGCTCGACGCGCTCCTGAAGCTGCGCAAGGAGCTGAACGACCGCGGCGACGTCAAGCTGTCGGTCAACGACCTGATCATCAAGGCGGCGGCGCTGGCGCTGCGCAAGGTCCCGGCGGCCAACGCCTCCTGGACCGACGAGGCGATGATCCAGTACGAGCGGGTCGATGTCTCGGTCGCGGTGGCGACCCCGGGCGGCCTGATCACTCCGATCATCAAGGACGCCGACCGCAAGGGCCTGGGCACGATCTCGGGCGAGATGAAGGACCTGGCCGCCCGCGCCCGCGACGGCAAGCTGAAGCCCGAGGAATACCAGGGCGGCACCTTCTCGATCTCCAATCTCGGCATGTTCGGGGTCAAGGATTTCGCGGCGATCATCAACCCGCCGCAATCCTGCATCCTGGCGGTCGGCGCCGGCACCCAGCGACCGGTGGTCAAGGACGGCGCGCTGGCCATCGCCACGGTGATGAGCTGCACCCTTTCGGTCGACCACCGCGCGGTCGACGGCGCGGTCGGGGCCGAGTACCTGGCGGCCTTCCGGGCGCTGGTGGAAGCCCCGCTGAGCATGATGCTTTGACCGCTCGGGGGCCGGGCCCGTCCCGGCCCCCGACCGGCGACCCGCGACAGCCTCCGCCGGGATGCGGGTGGCAGCAAGGAGACACGACAGTGGCTGAGACCAGCTTCGACGTCCTGGTGATCGGCGGCGGCCCGGGCGGCTACGTCGCCGCCATCCGCGCGGCCCAGTTGGGGCTGAAGACCGCGCTGGTCGAGCGCGAGCACCTGGGCGGCATCTGCCTGAACTGGGGCTGCATCCCGACCAAGGCGCTGCTGCGGTCGTCCGAGATCTCGCACCTGCTGAAACATCTCGACCAATATGGCTTTTCGGCCAAGGACATCAGCTTCGATCTTAAGAAAGTAGTTGATCGGTCGCGCAAGGTCGCCTCTCAGCTGTCCGGCGGCGTCAAGCATCTGCTGAAGAAGAACAAGGTGCCGGTGTTCGACGGCAGCGCGAAGCTGCTCGGCGGCGGCAAGGTCGAGGTGGCGCTGAAGGCCGGCGGCAAGGAGACCCTGGCGGCCAAGCACATCATCATCGCCACCGGCGCGCGGGCCCGGAACCTGCCGGGGCTGGAGGCCGACGGCAAGCTGATCTGGAGCTACAAGGAGGCGATGGTCCCGCCGACCATGCCGAAGTCGCTGCTGGTCATCGGCTCGGGCGCCATCGGCATCGAATTCGCCAGCTTCTACCGCAACATGGGCGCCGAGGTGACCGTGGTCGAGATGCTCGACCGCGTGCTGCCGGTGGAGGATGAGGAGATCTCGGCCTTCGCCAGGAAGCAGTTCGAGAAGCAGGGCATGCGCATCCTGGTCGGCGCCAAGACCCAGAAGCTGGAGAAGGGCGCCGACAGCGTCACCGCCACCGTCGAGGTCGGCGGCAAGACCGAGACCATCACCACCGACCGGGTGATCCTGGCGATCGGCATCGACGGCAATGTCGAGAACATCGGGCTCGAGAACACCAAGGTGAAGGTCGACCGCGGCCACATCGTGGTCGGCAAGTATCTGGAGACCGATGAGCCGGGCGTCTACGCCATCGGCGACGTGGCCGGCGCGCCCTGGCTGGCGCACAAGGCCAGCCATGAGGGCGTGATCTGCGTCGAGAAGATCGCCGGCCAGCACCCGCATCCGATGGATGTGACCAACATCCCGGGCTGCACCTACTGCACGCCGCAGGTCGCCTCGGTCGGGCTGACCGAGGCCAATGCCAAGGCGGCGGGCTACGCGGTCAAGGTCGGCCGCTTCCCCTATATCGGCAACGGCAAGGCGATCGCGATGGGCGAGCCGGAGGGCATGATCAAGACCGTGTTCGACGCCAAGACCGGAGAGCTGCTGGGCGCCCATATGGTCGGCGCCGAGGTCACCGAGCTGATCCAGGGCTATGTCGTCGCCAAGACGGGCGAGCTGACGGAAGCGGAACTGATGCACACCATCTTCGCGCATCCGACGCTGAGCGAGATGATGCATGAGAGCGTCCTGGACGCCTACGGCCGCGCAATCCACTATTGAGCAAAGCGGGCTTGGCTTCGTGCGGCGTTCCTCCAATCTCTGAGGGAATGTCGTCGAGCCAGGCCGCAACCCGCAAGGACGGACCATGTCCGCTGTAGAGCCCCATCTTCGCCACCCCGAGAAGGCGAATCGCCCGGACAATCCGATCCAGCGCAAGCCCGCCTGGATCCGGGTCAAGGCGCCGGTCTCGGCCGAGTACAACCAGACCCGCAGGCTGATGCGGGACCTCAAGCTGAACACGGTGTGTGAGGAGGCGGCCTGCCCCAATATCGGGGAATGCTGGGCCAAGGGCCATGCCACGGTGATGATCCTGGGCTCGGTCTGCACCCGCGCCTGCGCCTTCTGCAACATCGCCACGGGCCGGCCGGACCAGCTCGACCCGCATGAGCCGCAGCACGTCGCCGAGGCCGCCGGCCGGCTGGGGCTGAGCCACATCGTCATCACCTCGGTCGACCGCGACGACCTCGACGACGGCGGCGCCCGGCATTTCGCCGAGACCATCCGCGCGGTCCGTGCCGCGGCGCCGGACACGACCATCGAGATCCTCACTCCCGACTTCAAGAACAAGCCGGGAGCCGTTGAAATCGTTGTCGAAGCGCGACCGGACGTGTTCAACCACAACCTCGAGACCGCGCCTCGGCTGTATCCCTCGATCCGGCCCGGCGCCCGCTACTTCACCTCGCTGCAGCTGCTGTCGCGGGTGAAGGAGCTGGACCCGACCATCTTCACCAAATCCGGCATCATGGTCGGCCTGGGCGAGACGGCGGAGGAGGTCGGGCAGGTGATGGACGACCTGCGCGCCGCCGATGTCGACTTCATGACCATCGGCCAGTACCTGCAGCCGACGACCAAGCACGCCAGGCTGGACCGCTTCGTCACGCCGGAGGAGTTCCAGACCCACGAGAAGATCGGCCGGGCCAAGGGCTTCCTGATGATCTCGGCCTCGCCGCTGACCCGGTCCTCCTATCACGCCGGCGCCGATTTCGAGAAGCTGAAGGCCGCCCGCCTCGCCAAGCTCGCCGCGGCCTCCGGATCCATCGACCTGGTCGCGCTGGCACAGAGCGCCTGAAGGTCGCACTGGCGGGACGCCGCCGACGGTTTAATCTAGGTCGTCGAGCCGTCCCGCGGGTCCATCATGCCGTCACACACCGAACGCCGTATCCTGCCCTTCACCCCGCAACAGCTCTATGAGCTGGTGGCGGATATCGAGGCGTATCCCAGCTTCCTGCCCTGGTGCCTGGCCGCGCGCATCCGCAAGCGCGAGGGCAATGTGCTGACGGCCGATCTGGTCATCGGCTTCAAGATGATCCGCGAGCGCTACACCAGCCGGGTCACGCTGACCCCCGGGCGGCAGATCGACGTCGCCTATGTCGACGGGCCGATGAAGCGGCTGACCAATTGCTGGCGCTTCCTGCCGCATCCGAACGGCTGCGAGATCGACTTCCATGTCGATTTCGAGTTCCGCTCGCGGGTGCTGCAGACGGTGATCGGGGCGGTGTTCCACGAGGCCTTCCGCCGCATGGTCGGCGCCTTCGAGACGCGGGCGCGGGCGCTCTACGGCGATCGCGCCTCGGTGCCTGCGGCCGCGGCCGAAGGCTGATCCAGGCCGGCCGTGGTGAAGCGCGGCGCCAGGGTGCGGTCGGCACAGAGCGCGTCGAGCGGCGCCGCCGGCATGTCGATGAAGTGGGCCACCAGCTCCGGCGCACAGCTCTCCGTGCTCAGGATGGAATGGCTGCCGGCCCGGAACTCCACCACCCGGCCATTGGTCAGGGTCCGCGCTGCGATATAGGCGTATTCCGGCGGCGTGATCGGGTCGAAGCTGCCGGTCAGCAGCAGGGTGGGCGTGGCGCTCGACACCGCCACCGCATCGACTGCCGAGATCGGCGGCACATGCCAGGAATCGCAGACCTGCCACTCCAGCGCATAGGCGGCGTCGCCGCCATAGGGCTCGGAGGCGGCCACCGACGCCGCCAGCGTGTCGCGGGTGGCGAAGGGCCAGCTCTCGCTGCAGGCCACGCTGAGCGCCAGCCCGTCGGACCGGTTCGGCCCGCCGCTGAACACCGGCCCGATCCAGGGGGCTAGGGCGCTCAGGTCGCCGCGCGCCACCTTGTCGATCAGCTCCGGCAGGTCGGGCAGGACGGCCGGGTCGTAGAAGGTGGCGTAGAGCGCGTCGAGCACGATGCCGTCATCGACCCTGATGCTGCGCCGGCCCTGGCGGATCGTCTCCGGCTGGGACCTTAGCTGCGCCAGCATGCCGTCGAAGCGGGCCTCCAGCAGCGGGTACTGGGCATCGCAGTCGGGGCTGGACCTGCACTCGCCGAACAGCCGCCGGAACACGCGGGCGATCAGCGCCGGCTGGGTGTCGAGGTCGAAGATTCCCGGCGGGTAGACGCTGTCCAGCACGGCGCTGCGCACCCGGTCGGGGAAGTCGCGCATCACCGCCAGCGCCACCCGGGTGCCGTAGGACACGCCGATCAGGTTGTAGCTCTCGTAGTTCAGCGCGGCGGCGATGTCGTCGACATCGGCCGCGGCCTCGGCGGTGGTGTAGGCCGACAGGTCGATGCCGGACCGGGTCAGGCGGTCGTGGCAGCGCACGGCCGCCGGCCGCTCCAGCGCCAGCACCTCGGCCCGGCCCATCCCCGGCTTCCAGTTCCGCTCGGAAATGCGATCCAGCTCCGGGCAGTCCAGGCTGGGCCGCGACTGGCCGACGCCGCGCTGGTCGAAGACGATGAAGTCGCGCGCCTCGCGGATCGGCCGGCTGATCTGCCACCAGGTGTCGGCATCGTCGCCGAAGGCGGCGTCGCCGGGGCCGCCATTGAGGAAGATCACCGGATCCGGCAGCGGCGATTGGGCCCGGCTGTGCAGCACCGCGACATAGAGGCGGAGGCTGCGGCCGCGCGCGCCTTCGCGATGCGTCGGCACGGCGACGAAGCCACAGGTCGCCCGCTCTCCGCGCGGCACGGCGAAGACGCAGCGCGTGCTCTCGAAGCCGGGGGCCGCGGAAGCCGGAAAAGCGAACAGGATCAGGGCGCCGAAGGCGAGAAGAGGCCAGAGATTCGAGGCCGGAGTCAGACGCACTGGCACGGTGCTTTCGTGAGAGTCTCGCCGGCCATGATGCGGTGCGCTCCGCCGGCCGGCAACCCGCGTCAGCCGGCGTGGGGGGATGCGGTTTTCGCAGCTTGCGCGCCGGCCAGCAGCAGCTCCAGCGCCAGCCGCAGTGCCTGGGTCCGGACCGCGGTCCGGTCGCCGGCGAAGACGCGCTTTTCCGTGCGGGTCTCGGCGCCTTGGCGGGCGAGACCGAAATGCACCAGCCCGACCGGCTTGCCCGGGGTGGCGCCGCCCGGCCCGGCGATGCCGGTGATGGACACGGCCAGGCCGACCCGGGCGCGGATCAGCGCCCCCGCGGCCATCGCCGCCGCGACCTCGGCGCTGACCGCGCCCTTGTCGGCGATCAGGTGCGTCGGCACGCCGAGCAACTCGGCCTTCGCCGCGTTGGAATAGGTGACGAAACCGCGTTCGATCACGTCGGAGGAGCCGGCGATCGCGGTCAGCGCCGCCGCCACCAGCCCGCCGGTGCAGCTTTCCGCCGTCGCCAGCGTCAGCCCGCGGGCCTGGCAGGACTCCAGCACCTGCGTGGCCAAGGCAAGGTCCGCGTCGTCGATCATGCCAGCCCTCCCGCCAGGACCGCCGCGCCGACCGCGGCGGTGGCCGCGCCGGCGGCGATGTCGTCCATCATCACGCCCCAGCCGCCGCCGAGCTCACGGTCGAGCCAGGAGATCGGCCAGGGCTTGGCGATGTCGAGCAGCCGGAACAGGGCGAAAGCGAGGGGGTAGAGCCACGGCACGCCGGCCACCGGGGCCAGGGCCAGCAGCTGGCCGGCCACCTCGTCGACCACGATCGCGCTCGAATCCGCCTCGCCGCCGCGGCAGACCGCGCCGGCCGCCCAGATTCCGGCCAGGCCGATGACAACCCCCGCGATCGCCACCGCCGCCGGCCCGCCCAGCCGCCACAGCAGCCAGGCGAGGGGCAGGGCGGCGAGCGAGCCCCAGGTGCCGGACGCCACCCGGATCAGCCCGATCCCGCCCACCGTCGCCAGCAGCGTCGAGGGCTGCCAGAAGGTGCAGCCGGGCGGGAGCGGCCGGAACGGCATCAGCGCTCGATCCGGACGCTCGCCGAGGCCTGGGCGGCGATGCCCTCCTCGCGGCCGGTGAAGCCGAGCCGCTCGGTCGTGGTCGCCTTGACGCTGACCCGCTCGGCGTCGATCCCCAGGATCTCGGCGATCCGCGTCACCATGGCGGTGCGGTGCGGGCCGATCTTCGGCCGCTCGCACAACAGCGTCACATCGACGTTGAGGATGGTGCCGCGGGCCCGCACCAGATCGGCGGCATGGGCCAGGAAGGCGGCGGAATCGGCGCCGCGCCAGCGTTCGTCCGAGGGCGGGAAGTGCTGGCCGATGTCGCCGGCGCCGATGGCGCCGAGCAGAGCGTCGGTCAGGGCGTGCAGCCCGACATCGGCGTCGGAATGGCCCTCCAGCCTGGCGGCATGGGGGATGCGGATGCCGCACAGGATGACGGCGTCGCCGGTGATCAGGCGGTGCACGTCGAAGCCGGTGCCGGTCCGGATGTCGGCGGCGCCGCCGAGCAGTCGTTCCGCGCGGGTCAGGTCCGCCTCCGTGGTGATCTTGAAGTTGTCGACATGGCCTTCGACCAGGCGCACGGCAATGCCCTGGCGCTCCGCCACCGCGGCGTCGTCGGTCAGCGCCTCGCCGGCGGCGGCGCGGTGGGCGGCCAGCAGGGCGGGGAAGCGGAAGCCCTGCGGCGTCTGCGCCTGCCACAGGCCGCTGCGGTCGACCGTGCCGGCGGCGATGGGAGCCCCGGCCTGCTTGTCATCAGCTCGTTTAATCGTGTCGACCACGGGCACCGCGGCGATCGCCGCCTCGGCGTCGGCCAGCGCATCGAGCACGCGGTCGATCGTCGCCCGGTCGACCAGCGGCCGGGCCGCGTCATGCACCAGGACGAGATCCGGCGCCCGCTGCGCCAGCCATTCCAGCGCGGCGCGGACGCTGTCCTGCCGGGTGGCGCCGCCGATGACCGGATCGGGCAGGCCGAGGCCGGCGGTGGCGGTCTCGTAGAGCGGCCGGTGCTCGTCGCGGATCACCACGACGATGTCGTCGAACCGGCCGGTGGCGCGGAACGCCTCGACCGACCGGCGCAGCACCGAGCTGCCGGCCAGCGGGCGGTACTGCTTGGGCAGGGAACCGCCGAACCGCTCGCCGGTTCCGGCGGCGACGATGACGGCGGCGTGGCGTGGCATGATCCGCTGGGTCTCCTGGACGAAAGGCGCCGCACGATAGGGCGGCGCCTTGGATGAGACAAGCGGAAGGCGGGGTCTACTGCGGGATCAGCTCGACCCGGCGGTTCTTGGCCCGGTCCTCGTCGCTGTCGTTCGGCGCCACCGGCGCCAGCGGGCCGACGCCCGCCGGGTTCAGCCGGCTCGCGGACACGCCGTATTGCTCGACCAGCGCCGCCACCACCGCCGCGGCGCGGGCCCGCGACAGCGTCAGGTTGGTCTCCATGCCGCCGACATTGTCGGTGTGGCCGACGACATGGATCTTCAGCGACGGGTCGTCCTTCAGGAACTGCGCCACCTGGTCCAGCGCCGGCTTGGAGTCCGGCTTCAGATCGGACTTGGCGAAGTCGAAAGTGATGCCGTAGAGGGCGATGTGGCCCTGCGCCGCCAGGCCCTTCCCGATCTCGGCGGCCGACACCGTCACCATCTTGTCCTGCAGCGTGCCGGATTCGATGACGTCGAGCTGGACGATGGTCTGGCCTTTCTCGACCTCGACATGCGGCGCGTAGCCGTCCTCGTATTCGGTGACGTAGAGGGCGATGTCGATCGTGGCGCCGTCCTTGATCAACTCTGCGGTCAGGAAATGCGCGGCCTCCGGGCTGTACTCGAACAGCTGGGTCTCGATTCCGGCGAAGATGGCGCCCTGGTTCTTGCCGATCTCGGCGCCGTCGGCCTTGAACAGCACCTGGTAGCCCTTGGCCGCCAGCTCGTTCTGGTAGTTCTCGAACACGTCGTCGGAGGAGACGCCGGCCGGCGCCGTGTAGCTGAGCCGGGTCAGGGCGCCGCTGACCTCCTTCGAACCGGTGAAGACGGGCTTCTCGCCGGACGCATCAAGCTCGTCGGCCGGGCCGAGCGGCAGGGTGTAGCGGACGAATCTCTGGGTGCTGTAGGACACGATCGAAGCGCCGTCGAAGCGCTTGATCCCGGGATAGTCCTTCGCCCCCTTGATGTCGGCGGCCGCCGCCGGCGCCGCGGCGGCCAGCGCCAACGCCAGTGCGGCGATGCGACCGATCGTCCCGATCATCGAGTTCATAGGATTCTGCTCCATCGTCGCCGCCGGCCCGCAGGCACGGCGCTGTCTTGCTCAAATCGCGGCCGTCTCTTTGCAGAGGACGCCCCAATGTCCGGCCCGAGCTTCGGCCGGCTCTCATGTAGCGCCGCTCGCAAGGAACTTCTTCCCCCTCAGAATCGGGGGACGGATGTCATTTCTGCTCATTGGTTAGGCAAAACTTTCATTGGACAAATTTTAGGCGATAGGCTGATCTGACGCCTGTCAGTCCTTTCGCCGCCCATGCCAAACCTGAAACCGATCTCTATCGCCGCGGCCGAGCCGCAACCGGATCCCTTCGCGCTTCTGGCCTCGCTGCCGGTGGCGGTGCTGGCGGTCGGCCGCGACCGGGTGATCCGCTTCGTCAACCTGGCCGCGCAGCAGCTGCTCGACGCCAGCGAATCCGCACTGCTGGGCCAGGACCTGACCGGCTTCGTGCCGGGCGACAGCCCGCTCTTCGCCCTGATCGACCAGGCGATCCAGCAGGACCGCAGCGTCGGCGACTACGGCATGCTGCTGGAAAGCCCGCGGATCGGGCGCCGCACCGTCTCGGTGACGGTCGCGCCGCTGGTCGACCCGCCGGACCTCGCCGTGCTCAGCCTGTTCGAGGAATCGGTGGCGCGGCGGATCGACACCCAGCTGAACCGCCGCCATGCGGCCCGGTCGATGACCGCGATGGCCGCGATGCTGGCGCATGAGATCAAGAACCCGCTCTCCGGCATCCGCGGCGCCGCCCAGCTGCTGGAGCAGACGGTCGGCGACGAGGACCGGGCGCTGACCCGGCTGATCTGCGAGGAGACCGACCGCATCGTCCGGCTGGTCGACCGCATGGATGCCTTCTCCGACCCCAGCCCGCTGAACCGCGACCCGGTCAACATCCATGAGGTGCTTGAGCGGGCGCGCCAGGTGGCGCAGACCGGCTTCGGCCGCCATGTCCGCTTCATCGAGCGCTACGACCCGTCGCTGCCGCCGGTGCCGGGGCATTTCGACCAGCTGGTGCAGGTGTTCCTGAACCTGATCAAGAACGGGGTCGAGGCCGTGGCGGAGGATGGCGAGATCGTCCTGACCACCGCCTATCAGCGCGGCGTCGCGATCGCGGTGCAGGGCACCAGCCAGCGCCTGAACCTGCCGCTGATGGTGGCGGTCCAGGACAATGGCCCGGGCATCCCGGACGATCTGAAAGACCATCTGTTCGACCCCTTCGTCACCACCAAGGCGGAAGGCTCCGGCCTCGGCCTGTCGCTGGTGGCCAAGATCATCGGCGACCATGGCGGGCTGATCGGCTTCGAAAGCGAGCCGCGCCGCACGGTGTTCAAGATTTCCCTGCCGATCCACGCCGAACCGGCGCCGACCGGCGAAGACAACGGAAGCGAAGCATGACCAGCGGGACCATTCTGGTCGCGGATGACGATCGCGCCATCCGCATGGTGCTGACCCAGGCCCTGTCGCGCCTCGGCCACGAGGTGCGCAGCACCGGCACCGCCTCGACCCTGTACAAATGGATCCAGGACGGCGTCGGCGACCTGATCATCACCGATGTGATGATGCCGGACGAGAACGGGCTGGATCTGCTGCCGCGGATCAAGAAGCTGCGGCCGGAGCTGCGTGTCATCGTCATGAGCGCGCAGAACACCCTGCTGACCGCAGTCAAGGCGACCGAGCGCGGCGCCTTCGAATACCTGCCCAAGCCGTTCGACCTGAAGGAGCTGGTCGGGGTGGTCGAGCGCGGCCTGACCCTGCCGCGCCAGGACGGGGCCGAACGGCGGGAGCCCGAGGACGGCGAGGAGGCGATGCCGCTGATCGGCCGGTCGCCGGCGATGCAGGAGATCTACCGGGTGATGGCCCGGCTGATGGCGACCGACCTGACCGTGATGATCGCCGGCGAGAGCGGCACCGGCAAGGAGCTGGTGGCCCGGGCGCTGCACGATTACGGCCGCCGGCGGTCCGGCCCCTTCGTCGCCATCAACATGGCGGCGATCCCGCGCGACCTGATCGAATCCGAGCTGTTCGGCCATGAGAAGGGCGCCTTCACCGGCGCGCTGTCGCGCTCCACCGGCCGGTTCGAGCAGGCCCAGGGCGGCACCCTGTTCCTCGACGAGATCGGCGACATGCCGATGGAGGCGCAGACCAGGCTGCTGCGGGTGCTGCAGGAGGGCGAATACACCACGGTCGGCGGCCGCACCCCGATCCGGGCCGATGTCCGCATCGTCGCCGCCACCCATCGCGACCTGCGCACCATGGTGCGGCAGGGGCTGTTCCGCGAGGACCTGTTCTATCGCCTCAACGTCGTGCCGATCCGGCTGCCGCCGCTGCGCGAGCGGTCGGAGGACATCCCGGCCCTGGTCAGCCACTTCATGCGCCGCGCCGCCGCCGAGGGGATGAGCGAGAAGGCGCTGGACAAGCGGGCGATGGAGCGGCTGACGCGGCACCGCTGGCCCGGCAATGTCCGTGAGCTGGAGAACCTGGCGCGGCGGCTCTGCGCGCTCTATTCGCAGGAGACGATCGGCATCGACGTGATCGAGGCCGAGCTGAGCGACGCCCTGCCGCAAGCCGGCATCGCCGAGCCCGGCGTGGAGCCGGCCGGGGAGGGGCTGTCGGCCGCGGTCGAGCGCCATCTGCGCGACTATTTCGCCGCCCATGCCGGCAGCCTGCCGGCCAGCGGCCTGTACGACCGGGTGCTGCGCGAGGTCGAGCGGCCGCTGATCACGCTGAGCCTGGCCGCCACCCGCGGCAACCAGATCCGGGCGGCCGAGCTGCTCGGCCTCAACCGCAACACCCTGCGCAAGAAGATCCGCGAGTTAGACATTCCGGTGGTCCGTGGCCTAAGCTAGGCCGCTTGACCGTAGCGCCTGCAGAACCGCCGATGACAACCAACGCCGCGAGCCCGACCTCTCTCTGGCGGCAGCTTTACCAATGGGCGGCCCGGGTCGGGCTGGAGAACAAGCTGGCGGTGGTGCTGATCTTCGCCGCCGTCGCGTCCGGCATCGCGACCTACACCGCACTCAGCAGCAACTCGCTGTTCGGCAAGGACGCCGACCGGGTGTCGCTGCTGCTGGTGCTCGACCTGACCATCCTCTTGATGCTCGGCGCCATCGTGGCGCGGCGGCTGGTGGGGATCTGGGCGGCGCGGCGCCGCGGCTCGGCCGGGTCGCGCCTGCATGTCCGGCTGGTGGCGCTGTTCGCCGTGGTGGCGGTGGCGCCCGCCATCCTGGTCGCGATCTTTTCCGCCGTGATCTTCAACATCGGCGTGCAGACCTGGTTCTCCGAACGGGTCTCGACCGCGATCAACGAATCGCTCTCGGTCGCCCAGGTCTATCTCGAGGAGAACCAGAAGAGCATCCGCTACGCGGCGCAGAGCATCGCCTACACGGTCGAGCGGGCCTACGCCCAGTATCCGGAGTTCATCTCCGGCAACCGGTCCGCCCTGGTCGGCATCCTCAGCAGCATGACCTCGACCTACGGCATCCCGGACATCCGGATCATCGACCGCAAAGGCCAGATCGTCGCGGAATCCGCCTTCGCCAAGGGCCTGAAGCTGGAGATGGTCGGCCAGGAGCATTTCGAGCGGGCGATGTCCGCCGACAACACCGGCTACGGCCCTGTCGAGCTGATCGTCGACAGCGAGAGCGACCGGGTGCGGGCGCTGGTGCGGCTGAACGGCTTTCCCTTCGAGGCCTTCCTCCTGATCGGCAAGCAGGTCGATCCGGAGGCGCTGGCCTATGTCGAGCAGACTAAGGGCGCCGTCGCCGACTACCGGGCGCTGGAAGGGCGGCGGTCGCAGTTGCAGCTCATCTTCACCGCGATCTACGTCACCGTGGCGGTGCTGCTGCTGATGGCCGCGGTCTGGATCGGCCTGGTCTTCGCCGACACGCTGGTGCGGCCGCTGCGCGAGCTGATCATGGCGTCGGAGCGGGTGCGGGCGGGCGACCTGTCATACCGGGTCCAGGGCAGCGACAGCACCGACGAGCTCGGCAGTCTGGCCCGGTCCTTCAACCGCATGACCAACCAGCTGGAAAGCCAGCGCCGCGAGCTGATCGAGGCCAACCGCCAGCTCGACCAGCGCCGGCAGTTCACCGAGACCGTGCTGTCCGGCGTCTCGGCCGGCGTGCTCGGCCTCGACCAGGACGGCCGGGTCCATCTGCCGAACCGCTCCGCCACCGACCTGCTCGGCCGCTCGGTCGACGAGCTGGTCGGCCATCCCCTGGAGGCGGCGGTGCCGGAGATGGCCGATCTGATCGAGAGCGCCCGCAGCCGCCAGGGCCGGGTGGTCGAGGGCCAGGTGAAGATCCGCCGCCATGGCGAGCTGCGCACGCTGCTGGCCCGCATCGCCGCGGAACGGCTGGACGGCGAGATCCAGGGCTTCGTCGTCACCTTCGACGACGTCACCGAGCTGCTGTCGGCCCAGCGCAAGGCGGCCTGGGCCGACGTGGCCCGCCGGATCGCGCATGAGATCAAGAATCCGCTGACCCCGATCCAGCTCTCGGCCGAACGGCTGAAGCGCAAATATCTCAAGCAGATATCGGACGATCCGCAGACCTTCATCACCTGCACCGAGACGATCGTCCGGCAGGTCGGCGACATCGGCCGGATGGTCGACGAGTTCTCGGCCTTCGCCCGCATGCCGACGCCGGTGATGAAGACGATCGACCTGTCGGAGACCTGCCAGCAGGCTCTGTTCCTGCAGCGCAACGCCCATGCGAAGATCGGCTTCGCCTTCAGCCAGCCCGACGACCGCCCCCTGGTGCCGTGCGATTCCCGGCAGCTGTCCCAGGCTGTCACCAACCTGCTGCAGAATGCCGCGGACGCGATCGAGGGCCGCATCGCCGAGGGCCGCGAGCTGCCCAAGGGGCAGGTGCGGATGGTCCTGGACTATGCCGACGGCGAGGCGTGGATCACGGTCGAGGACAACGGCAAGGGCCTGCCCACGGTCGACCGCGACCGGCTGACCGAACCCTATGTCACCACCCGCACGAAGGGCACCGGATTGGGGCTCGCCATCGTCAAGAAAATCATGGAGGATCACGGCGGCCGGCTGGTCCTCGAGGACCGCCCGGGCGGTGGGGCCCGGGTGAGCCTCGTCTTTCCGTTGGAACAGGCAGGCGTGCCGGCCGTTCCAACCGGCGACGAGCCGGATGCATCGACCGATCGGGTGACAGCTGCGGGCTCCAAGGACGCGGTGGGCCATGGCGCATGACATTCTCGTCGTCGACGACGAGGCGGATATTCGGATGCTCATCTCGGGCATCCTGGACGACGAAGGCTATACGACGCGGGAAGCCGGCGACACGACGCAGGCCCAGCACGAGCTTGCCGCGCGCCAGCCCAGCCTGGTGATCCTCGACGTCTGGCTGCAGGGCAGCCCGATCGACGGGCTCGAGCTGCTCGACATCATCCGGCGCGACCATCCCGGCGTGCCGGTGCTGATGATCAGCGGCCACGGCAACATCGAGACCGCGGTCACCGCCATCAAGCACGGCGCCTACGACTTCATCGAGAAGCCGTTCAAGTCGGACCGGCTGCTGCTGATGGTCGAGCGCGCCATCGAGGCGGCGCGGCTGCGGCGCGAGAACGCCGAGCTGCGGCTGCGCGCCGGCACCGAGGTCGAACTGGTCGGCGCATCGCCGATGATCGGCCAGCTGACCCAGCAGATCGAGCGCGTGGCGCCGACCGGCAGCCGGGTGATGATCACCGGCCCCGCCGGCGTCGGCAAGGAGGTGGTGGCGCGCCAG
This sequence comes from Inquilinus sp. OTU3971, assembly GCF_038440215.1. Lineage (NCBI taxonomy): Bacteria > Pseudomonadati > Pseudomonadota > Alphaproteobacteria > Rhodospirillales > Rhodospirillaceae > Inquilinus > Inquilinus sp. OTU3971. The sequence continues at coordinate 24,368 of NZ_JASATH010000084.1, forward strand.
CTGCACGCCTTGTCCAAGCGTGCCGAGGGGCCGTTCATCGCGCTGAACTGCGCCGCGATGCATCCGGATCGGCTGGAGGAGGAGCTGTTCGGCGTCGAGGTCATGGTCGACGGCGCCATCACCACCCGCAAGGTCGGCACCTTCGAGCAGGCGCATGGCGGCACGCTGCTGCTGGACGAGGTGGCGGACATGCCGCTCGCCACCCAGGGCAAGATCGTCCGGGTGCTGCAGGAGCAGACCTTCGTCCGCGTCGGCGGTGCCACCAAGGTCGAGGTCGACGTCCGGGTCATCGCCTCCTCGAACAAGGACCTGCCGAGCGAGATCGCCGAAGGCCGGTTCCGCGAGGATCTGTATTATCGGCTGAACGTCGTCCCGATCGCGGTGCCGCCGCTGGCCAGCCGGCGCGAGGACATCCCGCTGCTGGCCCGCCATTTCATGCAGCGCGCCGCCGACAGCCAGGGGCTGATGCCGCGCCAGGTCGGCGAGGATGCGATGGCGGCGCTGCAGGCCTATAGCTGGCCCGGCAATGTCCGGCAGCTGCGCAATGTCGTCGAATGGCTGCTGATCATGGCGGCGGGCGACAGCAGCATGCCGATCCACGCCGACATGCTGCCGCCGGAGATCGGCGCCATCGCCCCGGCGGTGCTGCGCGGCGACCGCGGCAGCGAGATCATGGGGCTGCCGCTGCGTGACGCCCGCGAGCTGTTCGAGCGCGAGTACCTGATCGCCCAGGTCACCCGCTTCGGCGGCAACATCAGCCGCACCGCCGAGTTCATCGGCATGGAGCGCTCGGCCCTGCATCGCAAGATGAAGAGCCTGGGCGTGCACGGCGCCGGCGACCGCAAGCTGGTCGACTGATGGACCGTCAGCTTCGTTCGATAGGCGTCACGTGTTCGATGACCGTCACGGCCCGACCACGAACAGCTTGCCGAGCACGATCAGCGTGAGCGCGATGTTCGAGCCGACCATCCACTTCACGATCGACAGGTCGCCCGCGATCGCGGTGATTCTCTGCTCGAAGCTCGCGACCTCCTCGGCGGCCTTGCGTGCCTTCTCGTCGTCGACGTTGGCCGATTTCAGCGCGTCGTAGAGGGCACCCATCATCAACGCCATCGTGTCACCCGTGTCTGTCCGCGGTCTGCATTATACATGGTTTCCGCCGGCTTGGCCCGCCAGCCCTGCAAGCCGTTCCGCTCCGGCTCGCGATGGCTGTCCCGAAACAAGGGAGCGGAATTCCGTTGGAGTCCGGTGTATGCAACCCGAGCATCGGCCGCGGACAGCGGGAACGGAGAGAATAAGCGATGGCGCGCGACGCCTATGTCAACGGGCGCTATGTGCCGCATGCCCGGGCGGCGGTGCATGTCGAGGACCGCGGCTTCCAGTTCGCCGACGGCGTCTACGAGGTGGTGTGCATCCGCCGCGGCCTCCTGATCGACGAGGAGGGCCATCTCGACCGGCTCGACCGCTCGCTGCGGGAGCTGCGCATCGCCTGGCCCTGCGAGCGGCGGGTGCTGCGGCTGCTGATGCGACAGCTGTTGCAGCGCAACGGCGTGCGTGACGGGCTGATCTACCTCCAGGTCACCCGTGGCGTCGCGCCGCGCGACTTCCGCTTCCCGGCCGCGGCCCGGCCGACCCTGGTGATGACCACGCGGCGGGCGGCGCTGGCGCCCCATGCCCGGACCGGCGTCCGCGTCATCACCATCCCCGACATCCGCTGGAAGCGCCGCGACATCAAGTCCGTAGGCCTGTTGCCGCAGGTGCTGGGCAAGCAGGAGGCGGCGGAGCGCGGCGCCTTCGAGGCCTGGCAGGTGGACGAGGACGGCTTCGTCACCGAAGGCACCTCGTCCAACGCCTGGATCCTGACCGCGGACGGTGCGCTGGTCACCCGCCCGGCCAGCCACGAGATCCTCAACGGCATCACCCGACAGTCGATCCTGCGGATCGCGGCGGCGGAGGGGCTGCGCTTCGAACAGCGCCCGTTCAGCCTCGATGAGGCCTATGCCGCGCGCGAGGCCTTCCTGAGCAGCGCCACCAGCTTCGTCACGCCGGTCCTGCAGATCGACGACCGCTTGGTCGGCGACGGCACGCCCGGGTCGCTCGGCCGACGGCTGCTGGAGGCGTATGTCGCCCATGCCTCCAGTGCCGGCGCAACATGACAATGCACCATTGTTCCCTTTTCTCCGGGCCGGTGCTTCCCATATTGTCGGACGGTGCCACATCGTGTGGCTCGGGCCCCCCGGGGCTCCAATAAAATCAAGCAGCAGGATCCAACTAATGTCGGAAAAGGCACAGAACGTTCAGGACGTGTTCCTCAACAACGTCCGGAAGAACAAGATCCCGGTGACCATCTTCCTCGTCAACGGGGTGAAGCTGCAGGGTATCATCACTTGGTTTGACAACTTCTCGGTCCTGCTCCGCCGCGACGCCCATTCGCAGCTGGTGTACAAGCATGCGATCTCGACGGTGATGCCGGCGCATCCGATCCAGCTGTTCGAGCCGCAGAAGGAAGAGGCCTGATCCCTTTGGGCCAGACTTCAGGGCCAAATCCCGGTGCGGATGGCGCGTCCTCGGGACGCGCCATCGTCATCCACCCGGTTCTGCCGGGCACCCATAACGATGCCGGGCGGACCGCCGAGGCCTCGCTGGACGAGGCGGTCGGCCTGTCCCGCGCGATCTCGCTCGACATCGCCGAGGCCCGCTGCGTCCGGGTGTCGCGGCCGCAGCCCTCGACCCTGATCGGCGAGGGGGCGCTGGAGGAGCTGGCGAGCGTGGTCGCCGCCACCGAGGCCGGGCTGGTGGTGGTCGACGCCACCCTCAGCCCGGTGCAGCAGCGCAACCTCGAGCGGCGCTGGAAGACCAAGGTGATCGACCGCACCGGCCTGATCCTCGAGATCTTCGGCGAGCGCGCCCGCACCCGCGAGGGCCAGCTGCAGGTCGAGCTGGCGCATCTCAGCTACCAGCGCTCGCGCCTGGTCCGGTCCTGGACCCACCTCGAGCGGCAGCGCGGCGGCGCCGGCTTCCTCGGCGGCCCCGGCGAAACCCAGATCGAGCTGGACCGCCGCCAGATCGACGACCGCATCATCCAGATCAAGCGCCAGCTCGACGACGTCCGCCGCACCCGGTCGCTGCACCGCGATGCGCGGGCCCGGGTGCCGTATCCGGTGGTGGCGCTGGTCGGCTACACCAACGCCGGCAAGTCGACCCTGTTCAACCGCCTGACCCGGGCCACCGTGCTGGCCAAGGACATGCTGTTCGCCACGCTGGACCCGACCATGCGGTCGATCGAGGCGGGGCAGGGGCGGCGCATCATCCTGTCCGATACCGTCGGTTTCATCTCCGACCTGCCGACCCATCTGGTCGCCGCCTTCCGGGCGACGCTGGAGGAGGTGCAGGCCGCCGACCTGATCCTGCATGTCCGCGACATCGCCCATCCCGACACCGAGGCCCAGCGCGAGGATGTCGAAGGGGTGCTGCGCGACCTGGACATCGACATCGATTCCGACGGCCGCGTGATCGAGGTCCTGAACAAGGCCGACCTGCTGCCCGAGCACGAGCGCGAGACCCTGTCGACCGCGGTGCGCCGGCGCGGCCATGACGCGGCAGTGATCTCGGCCCTCACCGGCGAGGGCTGCGACGGGCTGATGGAGCTGATCGCCCGCCGCATCAACGCCGACCGCGAGACCATGACGGTCAAGCTCGACATCGCCGATGGCCGCACTTTGGCCTGGCTGCACAGCCATGGCGAGGTGCTGGAGGCGCGCGACGACGGCGCCCATCTCTTCATCCGCGTCCGCCTCCACCCGAACGACGCCGCGCGGCTGCACCGCCAGCTCGGCATCGCCCCCCGCCACTGAGAGTCCTTCGATGCTGCGCCTGCCCGAGATCGACAAGGTCGCCGCCCTGATCGCGGAGACCGCGCAGGAGCTGATCCTGCCGCGCTTCGGCCGGCTTGAGGAGGGGGCGGTGATGGAGAAGGCGCCCGGCGACCTCGTCACCATCGCCGACCAGGAGAGCGAGATCCGCCTGGCCGAGCAGCTGCCCGGGTTGCTGCCCGGCTCGCTCGTGGTCGGGGAGGAGGCCTATGCCAAGGATCCGGCCGTGCTCGACCTGCTGGACGGCGACGACCCGGTCTGGATCGTCGACCCGGTGGACGGCACCGCCAATTTCGTCGCCGGCCGGCCGCGCTTCGGCACCATCGTCGCCCTGGTGCAGCGGGGCGAGACGCTGATGGGCTGGATCCACCTGCCGGTCGAGAACCGCACCGCCTGGGCGATCCGCGGCGAGGGCGCCTTCATCGACGGCCGCCGCCAGACCCTGGCCGCTCCCGGGCCGCTGGCGACGCTGCGCGGCGGCTTCAACCTGGCGAAGCGGCCGCCCGGCTATGCCGTGGCGGTGATGCGGCTGCGCGATGCCGTGGCCTCGCACATCCACGTCAACTGCGCCGGCGCCGACTATATCGACGCCGTCGAGGGCCGGATCGACATCCTGGCCTATCGCAAGCTGTTCCCCTGGGACCACGCCGCCGGCACGCTGCTGCACGCCGAGGCTGGCGGCTGGGCCGCGGTGCTCGACGGCGCCCGCTACCGCCCGACGCTGCGCCAGGGCCCGATCCTGGTGGCGCCGGACCAGGCCAGCTGGCGCGCCGCCCGCGCCGCCATGGGCGAGATCGCGGCCGCGGCCTGAGTCTGGCCGAACCCGACACCAACCCGAGAAGGAAGCATCATGTCCCGCACCACCACCGCCTCCGGGCTGGAAATCGAGGATATCGAGGTCGGCACCGGCGACGAGGCCAAGGCCGGCGTCACCGTGACCGTGCACTACACCGGCTGGCTGCAGAACGCCGACGGCAGCGCCGGCCGCAAATTCGATTCCAGCAAGGACCGGAACGAGCCGTTCCGCTTCCCGCTCGGCGGCGGCCGGGTGATCCGCGGCTGGGACGAGGGCGTGCAGGGCATGAAGATCGGCGGCAAGCGCCGCCTGGTCATCCCGGCCGCGCTGGGCTACGGCGCCCGCGGCGCCGGCGGCGTGATCCCGCCGAACGCGACCCTGATCTTCGACGTCGAGCTGCTCGGCGTCTGATCGTATGCCGGGCAGCCCGGGCCAGCCTCACCGGGCCGGCCCGGCATCCGGCCGTCAGTCCGGCAGCCGCCGAAGCGTGGAGGCGACCACCAGCGTCTGCGGCAGGGACGCGCCGGGCTTGGCCTGCCCACCGGTCCGTTTCAGCTCCTCCGCCGTGAGCGTCACCGTCAGCGTGAGCTGCCGATCGTTGACCTCGATGGCGATGGTCCGGATGGCGCCGTTGCCGGCCGGAACCGGCGCCTCGATGGTTGTCGACTCGATCCGGTCGGGTCCCAGCCATCGATAGGTGCCACGCGATCCCGCGTGCGACGTGGCGAAGATCTGCCATGTCCCGTCGACGCCGAAGACGATGGTCGAGCGGGCCTTGTCCGAGACGGGCTGGTCCGGGATGCCCTTTCCGTCGACGACCCGTCGCTGGGAAACCAGCTCCCATCGGCCGATCAGAAGCTCCGCAGGCGTCTGGGCGAAGGCCGCGGCGCAAGCCAGAAGGACGGCCAGCACCGCGACGATGGCTGGGAGGCGGCCCCTCATGTCACCGTCTCCGCCCGCTTCGCTGCCACCCACAACTCCTCCATCTCGTCCAGGCTGGCCCCGGCGGGATCGCGGCCCTCGGCCCGAAGCGCCGCTTCCAGGTGGCGGAAGCGGCGCTCGAACTTGGCGTTGGTCCGGCGCAGCGCGGAATCAGGGTCGACCTCGTAGCGCCGGGCCAGGTTGACGGCGCAGAACAGCAGGTCGCCGATCTCGTCCTCGATCCGCTCCTTCGGCGCCCTGCCGTCGATCTCGGCTCGGATCTCGCCGACCTCCTCCTCGATCTTGTCGAGGATGTCGGCCGGGTCGGTCCAGTCGAAGCCGACCCGTGCCGCCCGCTTCTGCAGCTTCAGCGCCCGGGTCAGGCTGGGCAGGCCGCCGGCGATGCCGTCCAGCACCCCGGCCGGCCGGCCCTCGGCCTCGGCCTTGGCGGCGCGCTCCTCGGCCTTCTGCCGCTCCCACTGCGCCGGCATGCCGTCGGCATCGACCGGCGCGTCGCCGAACACATGCGGGTGGCGGCGGATCATCTTGTCGACGATGCCGGCGGCGACGTCGGCAAAGTCGAAGGCGCCCCGCTCCTCCGCCATGCGCGAATGGAAGGCGACCTGGAACAAGAGGTCGCCCAGCTCGTCCTTGAGCTCGTCCATGGCGTCGCGCTCGATCGCGTCGGCCACCTCATAGGCCTCCTCGATCGTGTAGGGCGCGATGGTGCGGAAGCTCTGCGCGACGTCCCAGGGGCAGCCGGTCTCGGGGTGGCGCAGCCGCGCCATCACCTCGATCAGGCGGCGCGTGGCCTCGGCGGCATCGAGGGGAGCGTCGGGACGGTCGGTCATCATCGGTCTCCGGGCGGATGCCCTCTGGTATCGCCCCCCTCTGGTATCGCATCAGGGCGGCGACGGCAAATCGCGCTCCGCCTTGCAACCGGGGCGGCCGTGCATTCCTATATCCGGCCGGGGCGATTCGCTCCGGACCGGAGGGGAAATCCACATCATGACGTTCCTCAGATCTCTCAGAACCGTCGCGCTCGCGACCAGCCTGGCGGCCACCGTCGCACTCGCCGCCTGCGCGCCGAAACCCGCGCCGGCCCCGGAAGCGCCGGTCGGCCCGACCCAGCTCTTCTCCTACGAGGCGCTGACCTTCAAGCCGCTCGGCCTCGACGGCAAGAAAGCCACCTACGCCGACCGCGCGACCTTCACCCAGCAGGTGAAGGACACCGAGCTGCCGAAGATCCTGGCGCTGCTGAACATCCCGGCCGACCAGGTGCAGACCGAGGTGACGCCGGGGGGCTATCAGCTCGAGACCAACGCTTCGCTGCAATCGGCCTTCGAGACCGACCCGAAGACCGCCGACCTGTTCGGCGCCGCGGTCGGCTACAGCTTCCGCCAGTGGAGCGTTCTGGTCACCGACTTCACGCCGGAAGGCCAGGGCAACACCGGCTACGCCGTGGTCACCTTCAAGGACCACGCGCCGAGCGGCGAGGAGGCGCAGGCCTTCTTCCAGCACGCGGCGTCGGTGAACAAGGGGCTCGGCGGCGGCTACACCGCCTTCGGCCGCGACCTGTTCTTCCTCAACATCGCCGATTCCACCGGCAAGGCCTATAGCGGTCTCGACGACGCCACCTTCGTCGCCGAGCTGACCAAGGCGGCGCAGAGCTTCACCGGCACGCCGGTGTCGGTCAGCCGTTCCGGCCGGGTCGACGCCCGCTTCGTCGAGAACGACTGGGACAAGGCCAAGACCGGCCAGGATTACGGCAAGGTCCTCGGCCGCGACCTGACCCGCAAGCTGACCCAGCTGCGCCGCGAGCACGAGCGCGCCCTGCGCAAGTTCGGCACCGAGCACGGCTGGAAATAAGCGAAGACGGCGCCGCCCCGCTGCGGGCGGGGGGGGGGGGGGCGGGGGGGGGGGGGGGGGGGGGGGGGGGGGTGGT
>NZ_JASATH010000085.1:0-31792 GCF_038440215.1 Inquilinus sp. OTU3971
TCAGTCCCAGCACGTCGTTCATCGAATAGAGGCCGGGGGCGCGGCCGCGGCCCCACAGGGCGGCCTTGAGCGCGCCGCGGGCGAAGATGCCGCGGTCGGTCGCCTTGTGCCCCAGCTCGATGCGCTCGCCGGCGCCGGCCAGGATCACCGCATGCTCGCCGACCACATCGCCGCCGCGCAGCGTGGCGAAGCCGATGGCGCCTTCGACGCGCCTGCCGTCGCGGTCGACCGCCTTCACCGTGTCGAAATCGACGCCGCGGCCCTCGGCGGCGGCGCGGCCCAGCAGGATGGCGGTGCCGGAGGGGGCGTCGATCTTGTGGCGGTGGTGCATCTCCACCACCTCGAGGTCCCAGCCGGCGTCCAGCGCGCGGGCGGCCTGGCGCACCAGCGCCGCCAGCAGGTTCACGCCCAGGCTCATATTGTAGGACTGGATGATCGGCGTGTGCCGCGCCGCCCGGCCCAGCGCCGCCAGATCCTCGGCCGAGAAGCCGGTGGTGCCGGTGACCAGCACCGCCTTGCCCTGCGCCGCCAGCGCGGCGAAGCGGACCGAGACCTCCGGCCGGGTGAAGTCGATCACCGCATCGGCGGTGGCGAACAGCGGCACCGGGTCGTCGGAGACGATGACACCGCAGGCCGGCCGCCCGGCCAACAAGCCGGCATCCTGGCCGATCGCGGCGCTGCCCTCGTTGCCGACCGCGCCGTGCAGCGCCACCGAGCCATCGGTCGTGTCCAGCACGGCCTGGATCAGCATCCGGCCCATCCGGCCGGCGGCGCCGGTGATGCCGATCCTGACGGGGCCTTCGACGGGGCGGGGGGTGTCGCCGGCGGTCATGCGGCAGGGTCCTCTGATGGTCCGGGCATCCAGAAGAGGATGCATCGGCTCTTTGCGGCCCCTGGATCACCGGGTCAAGCCCGGTGATGACAGATATGGAGGATGGCGACGCGATTCGCGCCGCTACTCCTTGAAGAACTCCTTCACCTTGGCGAAGAAGCCCTGGCTCTCGGGGCTGGTGCCGCCGCCGCCTTCGCGCTCGAACTCCTCGAGCAGCTCGCGCTGACGCTTGGTCAGGTTGACCGGGGTCTCGACCTGCAGCTCGACATACATGTCGCCGCGGCCGGCCGAGCGCAGCACCGACATGCCCTTGCCGCGCAGGCGGAAGCGGGCGCCGGACTGGGTGCCGGCCGGCACGGTGATCTTGGCGCGGCCGCCATCGATCGCCGGGATCTCGATCGGCCCGCCCAGCGCCGCTATGGTCATCGGGATCGGCGCCTTGCAGAACAGGTCGGCGCCGTCGCGCTGGAACAGCGCGTGCGGCCGCACCGACAGGAAGATGTACAGGTCGCCCGGCGGGGCGCCGCGCATGCCGCTCTCGCCCTCGTTCGACAGGCGGATGCGGGTGCCGTCGTCCACCCCGGGCGGGATGTCGACCTTCAGCGTCTTATCCTTGCGCACGCGGCCGGAGCCGGCGCAGTTCCGGCACGGATTCTTGATCACCCGGCCCTGGCCGCCGCAGCCGGGGCAGGTGCGCTCGACCGTGAAGAAGCCCTGGGAGGCGCGGACGCGGCCGGCGCCGCCGCAGGTCGGGCAGGTCACCGGCTGGCTGCCGGGCTCGGCGCCCGAGCCGTCGCAGACCTCGCAGCCGACCGAGGACGGCACCTTGACCGTGGCCTGCTTGCCGAGGAATGCCTCCTCCAGCGTGATCTCGAGGTTGAAGCGGACATCGGCGCCACGGCCCGCCTGGGCGCGCTGGCCGCCGCGGCGGCCGCCCATGAAGTCGCCGAACATCTCCTCGAAGATGTCGGCGAAGCCGCCGGAGAAGTCGGCCCCGCCCGGCCCCCGCGGCCCGGCGCCGCCGTCGAAGGCGGCATGGCCGAATCGGTCATAGGCGGCGCGCTTCTGCTCGTCCTTCAGGACGTCATAGGCCTCGCTGATTTCCTTGAACTTGTGCTCGGCGGCCTGGTCGCCCGGGTTGCGGTCCGGGTGATACTGCATCGCCAGCTTGCGGTAGGCCTTCTTGATCTCGTCCGCGCCGGCGCCGCGCGCTACCCCCAACAGATCGTAAAAGTCCTGCTTCGCCATGCCGATCCTCGTGCCGAACCGGGAGAGCCGTGTCGGCCCCGGCCCGGATGAAAACCGCCCCCGCGCGGCCCGTCACGGACCTTCGCGGGGGCGGTGTGCCCCTTATCGTCGTATCGCGGTCATGCGGCCGCGGTCACGCCGACTTTTTCTTCTTGTCGTCGTCGACTTCCTCGAAATCGGCGTCGACCACGCCGTCATCCGGCTTCGCCGAAGCCTGCTCGCCGCCCTCGGGGGCCGCGGCCGACTCCTGGCTGGCCTTGTACATGGCCTCGCCGATCTTCATCGCCGCCTGGGCCAGGGCCTCGGTCTTGGCCTTGATCTGGTCGGCGTCGTCGCTCGACAGCACCGACTTCAGGTCGGCGATCGCGGTCTCGACCGCCGCCTTGTCGGCCGCGTCGACCTTGTCGCCGAACTCGGCCAGCTGCTTCTCGGTCGAATGGACCAGCGCATCGCCGTGGTTGCGGGCCTCGACCGCCTCGCGGCGCTTCTTGTCGGTGGCGGCGTTGGCTTCCGCGTCCTTCACCATCTTGTCGATGTCGGCATCGGACAGGCCGCCCGAGGCCTGGATGCGGATCGCCTGCTCCTTGCCGGTCGCCTTGTCCTTGGCGCTGACATTGACCAGGCCGTTGGCGTCGATGTCGAAGGTCACCTCGACCTGCGGCATGCCGCGCGGGGCCGGCGGGATGCCGACCAGGTCGAACTGGCCGAGGATCTTGTTGTCGGCCGCCATCTCGCGCTCGCCCTGGAACACGCGGATGGTCACCGCGGTCTGGTTGTCCTCGGCGGTCGAGAAGGTCTGGCTCTTCTTGGTCGGGATCGTGGTGTTGCGCTCGATCAGCCGGGTGAACACGCCGCCCAGCGTCTCGATGCCCAGCGACAGCGGAGTGACGTCGAGCAGCAGGACGTCCTTGACCTCGCCGCGCAGCACGCCGCCCTGGATCGCCGCGCCGACGGCCACGACCTCATCCGGGTTGACGCCGCGATGCGGCTCCTTGCCGAAGAACTGCTTCACCGTCTCGATGACCTTGGGCATGCGGGTCATGCCGCCGACCAGGATCACCTCGTCGATCTCGCTGGCCTTCAGGCCGGCGTCCTTGAGCGCGGCACGGCACGGCTCGACCGTGCGCTGGATCAGGTCGTCGACCAGCGCCTCGAGCTTGGCCCGGGTCAGCTTGATGTTCAGATGCTTCGGGCCGGACGCATCGGCGGTGATGAAGGGCAGGTTGACCTCGGTCTGGACCGAGGAGGACAGCTCGATCTTCGCCTTCTCGGCCGCTTCCTTCAGGCGCTGCAGGGCCAGGCGATCCTTGCGCAGATCGATGCCCTGCTCCTTTTTGAACTCCTCGGCCAGGTAGTCGATGATCTTGGCGTCGAAGTCTTCACCGCCCAGGAAGGTGTCGCCGTTGGTCGACTTCACCTCGAACACGCCGTCGCCGATCTCCAGCACCGAGATATCGAAGGTGCCGCCGCCGAGGTCGTAGACCGCGATCGTGCCCGACGCCTTCTTGTCCAGGCCGTAGGCCAGGGCGGCCGCCGTCGGCTCGTTGATGATGCGCAGCACGTCCAGGCCGGCGATCCTGCCGGCATCCTTGGTGGCCTGGCGCTGGCTGTCGTTGAAATAGGCCGGGACGGTGATGACGGCCTGCGTCACCTTCTCGCCCAGGAACGCCTCGGCCGTCTCCTTCATCTTCATCAGGGTGAAGGCGGAAATCTGGCTCGGAGCGTATTTTTGGCCACGCGACTCGACCCAGGCGTCGCCGTTGTCGCCGGACACGATCTGGTAGGAGACCAGGCCCTTGTCCTTCTGGGTCATCGGGTCGTCATAGCGGCGGCCGATCAGGCGCTTGACCGCGAAGATGGTGTTCTCGGGGTTGGTCACCGCCTGGCGCTTCGCCGCCTGGCCGACCAGCCGCTCACCCGATTCGGTGAAGGCGACGATCGACGGGGTGGTGCGCGCGCCTTCCGCGTTCTCGATCACCCGGCCCTGGGTCCCATCCATGATGGCGACGCAGGAATTGGTCGTGCCGAGGTCGATACCGATGACTTTGCTCATCTCTTCCTCATTCCTTCAGCAGGTCGCGGCTGGCCCTCGGTGAGGCACCGCCGGGACCCCCAATGATTCCATGCCGCCCGGAAGGCGGCTCTTGCTTCTCCGGTCATATAGGCGGGGCGTCCTCGTGCTGCAACGTGGAGTCTGCAGGATTGTGACCGCCCCCGACGGCTGTGGCCGCCGGGTCACGTCCTTACGCTCGCCGGGGCGCGCCGAGGAGGAGGCCGGCCAGGAAGCCGCCGATATGCGCCTGCCAGGCGATCTGGGCGTCCACGCCCATGAAACCGCCGCCCATCAGCGCGAACAGGGCGTTGGCGATGATGGTGAAGCCGATCAGGTTCAGCGCCAGGCGCCGCCCGGCCGGGTCGTGCCGGGCCAGTGCCAGCCGGCAGAAGGCGGCGATGCAGCCCGACACTGCGCCGGAGGCGCCGATCAGCGTGGTCTCGGCGCCCCAGCTGGCGGCGACCTGCACCAGGGCTGCGGCCACGGTCGTGCCCAGCAGCAGCACGGTGTAGCGGCGCGGGCCGTAATGCCGCTCGCAGACGCTGCCGAAGGCCAGGAAGAAGCCGAGATTGGCGATCAGGTGGATCGGCTCGTAATGGACCAGCGCGTAGAACACCAGCGACGCGATCACCGTCAGCGCGTCGAGCGGCGGCAGCTGGTCGAGATAGCCGAAGAAGGCCGGGACCACGGCCATGCGGTAGATCACAGGCGCCCAGACCGATTCCGGCAGCAGGTGGATGATGGCGAAGACCGCGACCATCACGCCGCTCAGCCACAGCGTGATCGGAGGGACGTTGAAGATCGGCTGGCGCGACATGGCCCCTCGGGCAGTCTGAGACGGGTCCCGGCCTCTTACAGGAGTGCCGGTCGGATCGGAAGCCCGCGATCCATCACGCCGGGTCCGGGATCTCGGCCCGTGCCGTCTGCAGCAGCGCCCGGAAGGCCTCGTCGACCGCCCTGATGGCCGGGGCCCGGTCCCAAGTGCCCGGCCGCGGCGCCATCTCGGACAGCGCTGCGGCGAGGTATGCCTCCAACGGCGGGACGCGCTCGGCCGTGTCGGACTCGGTGGCCACCCGCTTGCGAAGCAGCAGGCTGTGCACGGCATCGCGCAGATCGCTCGGCAAGGATGCGCCTTCCATCAGGCTCGGCAGGTCCATCGGCGGCAGCTCCGCCCTGCGGCGGATCCAATCCAGGGCCAGCGCCGGCCGCAACGCATAGAAGTATGATTTCAGCCTGACCGGATCGTTCCCCGGTGACCAGGCGCGACGCGCCGAGCGGTCATAGTGGTAGGCCAGGGCCGGCAGATACGCGCAGGCCCCGGCCAGGCCGAGCAGGAGGGCGGCTGCGGTGTCTTCGCGGCGATAGATCACCGGCGAGGTCAGCCATTCCGTCACGACGGCGTTCGATTTGGCGATCAGGCCCAAGGCCTTGCGGAGATCCCAGCCATTCACGTCCAGCGTGCCGTCGACCGGCAGCTCGATCACGTCGCGCCGCGTCTCGACCGAAAGATAGTCCTCGGCCGGCCGGACATAGATGAAGCGGACGTCGTAGTCGCTGTCGCGCGACGCGAAGCGCCAGGCGCGGCTGCCCGACTCCACCGCGACCAGGATGCGCACGCCTTCATGCCGTTCGATCTCGTCCAGGATCGGGCCGATGCGCTGCCGCATCGCCTCGTCGATCATCGGATCCTGCGTCATGTACCCTCGTCCAGGATCTGCCGGCGATGCGCCGCGATGATCACGGCCTCGACCGAACCCGGGTCCGGCTCTGCCGGCAGGACCGAGTCCGTGGCGGCCGCCTCGGCCCGCTCCATCAGCAGCTCGATCTCCTCCGCGACGGCCGCATAGGGAAGCTCGCCGCGCTTGATCCGCAACAGGTGATCGGCCGTGGCCAGGGGAAACCGGAGGCGGCCGGTCGTGAACAGCTCGAGCGCCTCGTGCCCGACCCGCACGGCGTGCGACAGGGCCTTCCAATCGACGCCCTGCTGGCGTTCCGCCTCCAGCGCCCGCTGCCCGTATTCGGCCACCAGCCGCGCCGCCAATTCCCGCGCGGTCCTGATAGGGGCATGGAACGGCGCCTTGCGGCCGCAGATGTCGAGATGCCGGGCCATCCGCCCGGGCTGGACCTCGATGTCGACCAGCGAGACGTGCTCGGTCCCCGCGGCCAGCGCTACCAGCATGGCTTCCGCCTGGTCCAGGCGTCTGCCCGCGCCAAAAGTGCGTTCCGCAGCTTCGAGCACGGCCAGGGCCTGGCGAGCGGTGGCGGCGCGAGAGCCCTTGATGCCGTATTTGTTGGCCTGCTGCCGGCAGTAGCGGACGAAGGAAGCCGCCCGCCGGCTGACCAGCCGCGGCGCCATCGCCTGCAGCTCGCGCCAGATCCGGTCGGGCGGAACGGTCATCACGCTGTCCGGGGCGAACAGCATCTCGATCGCCATCGGCTGCCCGCCGACCAGAAGGTCCAGATAGCGCTGCAGGCTGAAGATCTCCCGGTCGACGTCACCGGGCCGGTTGCGCTCGCCATGGGATTTCGGGCGGGAGTCCACGATGGTGGGATGGACACGCTGCAGCAGCAGATCGCGCGCCGCCGGCAGGCAGACGGCCTTCAGGTCGATGTCGGAGTCGGGCGTTGCGGTGCCGTACAGATGCGACCCGCACGTCATCTCGACCAGGATGCGCATCTCACCCCGTCCCCAGGATCTCCGCCCGGGCCGCCCGGGTCAGCTTGGCCAGGACCAGGCGGTGCGCCTCGCGCAGATAGGCCTGCAGGTCGTCCGGGGGCAGGGCGCCGAGCTCGGCGGCCACCCATTTGGCCCGGGCCAGATAGGGCGCCGGGCGGATGCCCGGCTGCTCGACCAGCAGGATGTAGGAGAATTCCGACGCCTTGAACCAGGCCTCAGGCGCGCCGCGCGACATCCCGGCCAGGATGGCGAAAATCTTGCCGCCGACCTTGAACACATGGGCACCGCCCCACTGCACGCTCAGGGCCGCGCCGGGCAGGGTCAGGCAGAACGCCTCGACCGAAGCGGGCGTCATCGCGCGCTCCGCGCCGGACGGTCAGTGGCCGTGGCGGTTGGCCTTGCGGACGAAGCGGCGGCCGCAATAGTTGCACACCACCTCATGCTCATGTCCGATCGGGTAGTAGACCATCGGGTGGCCCAGCGGGCCGCCGCCGCCGTCGCATCCGACGGTCTCGACATCGCGGTCGACCTCGATCACATCGGCGGGCTGAAGGGCGGCGGGCTGCATGGCTGGGGGTTCCTGGCGGCAAGGGCATGACGGGCGATGATTGCCCGGATTCCGGCCGGATGATACCCATGGCGCCCAGCCGATCAACCATTTCGCACGGGATCATGGCCGCCGAGCCGTCGCCGAACGCCGCACCCGAGAGCGCCATCCGCCTGCGCGGCCTGACCAAGACCTATCGCGGGCGCAACAAGCAGCCCGACAAGCTGGCCCTGCACCCGATCGACCTCGACATCCCGGCCGGCTCGATCTTCGGCCTCTTGGGCCCGAACGGCGCCGGCAAGTCGACCCTGATCAACATCCTGGCCGGCCTCGTCACCAAGACCGCGGGCGATGCCTGGATCTGGGGCTTCGACATCGCCCGCGCGACGCGCCAGGCGCGGGCCGCGATCGGCGTGGTGCCGCAGGAGCTGAACATCGACCCGTTCTTCACCCCGCGCGAGCTCCTGGACCTCCAGGCCGGGCTCTACGGCGTGCCGAAGAAGGAGCGGATCACCGCGGAGCTGCTGGCCGCGGTCGGGCTGGCCGACAAGGCCGACGCCTATGCCCGGACGCTCTCCGGCGGTATGCGGCGGCGGCTGATGGTGGCCAAGGCGATGGTGCATTCGCCGCCGGTGCTGGTGCTGGACGAGCCGACCGCCGGCGTCGACATCGAGCTTCGGCGCAGCCTGTGGGCCCATGTCCGGGCGCTGAACCGGGCCGGCACCACCATCGTCCTGACCACGCATTACCTGGAGGAGGCGGAGGAGCTGTGCGACCGGATCGCGATCATCGATCACGGCCGCATCGTCGCCTGCGACAGCACCGCCAACCTGCTCTCCAGCGTCGACAGCAAGACCCTGGTGGTGAGCCTGAGCGAGCCCTTGGACGTCCTGCCGCCCGCCCTGGCCGCCCGCGGCATGGAGCTGGCGGGCGCGGCCAGGCTGGTGGTGCGCTACCGGCCGAGCGAGACCCGGCTGGGCGACCTCTTGACCCTGATGGACCAGGCCGGCGTGCGCATCGCCGACCTGACCACCGAGGAGACCGACCTCGAGGACATCTTCCTGCAGCTGACCGGCGAAGGCGCCGCTGCGGCCCGAAGGGCGGCGGGGGAGTAGGTGTCGCAGGTTGGGTCGCGGCCCACGAACCCAACCTGCGAAGCCCGCCTACTGCGCCGCCTGGGCCGAGGTTAGCTGGCGCGAGACAAGCTGGGCGTAGAGGCCGCCCCGGGCCAGCAGCGCTGCGTGGGTGCCCGTCTCCGCCACCCGGCCCTCGTCCAGCACCACGATCAGGTCGGCGTCGCGCACGGTCGACAGGCGGTGGGCGATGACGATGGTGGTGCGGTCGGCCTGCAGCCGGTCCAGCGCCCGGCGCACCGCCTGCTCGTTCACCGTGTCGAGATGCGAGGTCGCCTCGTCCAGGATCAAGACCGACGCGTTCTTCAGGAAGGCGCGGGCGATGGCGACGCGCTGGCGCTGGCCGCCGGACAGCGCGGTGCCGCGCTCGCCGACCGGCGAGTCGAGCCCCTCGGGCAGGGTCTCGACCAGCTCGGCCAGCGAGGCATGCTCGATCGCGGCCGACAGCTCCGCCTCGCTCGCCTCCGGCCGGGCGATCAGGATGTTGGCGCGCAGCGTGTCGTTGAACAGATAGGTGTCCTGAGCCACCAGCGCGATACGGCGGCGCAGATCGTCGAGGTTGTAGTCGCGCAGATCGGCACCGTTCAGCAGGATTCGGCCCTCATCCACGTCCCAGAACCGCATCAGCAGCTGGGCCGTGGTGGTCTTGCCGGCGCCGGAGGTGCCGACCAGTGCCACCGTCTTGCCGGCCGGGATCTCGACCGTCACCCCGGCCAGGGCGCGCCGGCCCTGGCCGGGATAGGTGAAGCCGACGCCCTGCAGCGCCAGCGCCGCCGGGCCAGCATGGTCGGGCACGCCCGGCCCGTCGATGACCGGCACCGGCTCGGCCTTCAGCCCGTAGATGCGGCGGGTGGCGCCCAGCGTGTCGGCCAGCTGGCGGCCGACCTGTGCGATCTCCGACACCGGCAGGAAGGCGGCCATGGCCAGGATGGTCAGGAGGGGCAGCAGGCCGGGGTCGATCGCCCCGTGGGTCGACAGCGCGGCGCCGGTCACCACCACGGCCAGGCCGCCCAGGCCGGTCAGGATCTCCAAGAGGCTCTGCTGCCGGGTCAGCTCGGCGAAGAAGGGCAGGCGCAGCCGGATGAAGCGCCGCGACAGCGCGTCCAGCCGGCCGCCCCGCGCGCTTTCCTGCTGGAAGGCGACGATCTCGCCCAAGCCCTGCACCGAGTCGACGGCGAAGGCGCCGAGCTCCCCGGCCGCCTCCCGCGACTCGGAGCCGAGCCGATCGACCCGGCCGCGCATCAGGAACGGGCTGATCGCCACCGCCAGCAGGAAGGGCAGCAGCGCCAGCGCGATCCACGGGCTGGCCCAGACCAGCACCGCCAGCACCGCGGCCGGCACCAGCACGGCGACGAAGGCGGGCGCCACGGTGTGGGCGAAGAAATATTCCACCAGCTCGATGTCGTGGGTGACCAGCGCCATCAGGTCGCCGGTGCGACGCCGCACCAGATAGGCCGGGGCCAGGGCGTCGAGCTTGCGGAACACGTCCGAACGCATGTCGGCGAGCAGGCGGAAGGCCATGTCGTGGGCGATCCAGGATTCCAGCCAGTGCAGCACGCCGGACAGCGGCGCCACCACGGCCAGGGCCCAGAGCAGGGCGCCATAGGGCTCGCCGTTCTTCAGCGCCAGCAGAACGAGGGCGCTCAGCACCCCGACGCCGATGAAGGCGACGACGCGCAGCACGCCGAAGGCGAAGGTCAGCGCCAGCTTGCCCTTCCAGGGCATGGCCAGCTTCATCAGCTCGGCCACCAGCCGGCCCCAGCCCAGGCCCTCGGCCTTGAGGATGCCTTCGGTCTCCGCCTTGTCTGCGCCGTCTCCGGATGCCTGGCCATGAGCCGCCGACTCCACCGCGCGGGCGGCGACCGGGGCATCGATGATCGTGCCGGCGGCGGATTCGCGCGCCTGCTCGGCCATCAGCCCGGCATAGACGCCGCCCTGCTGCATCAGCGCGGCATGGGGGCCGCTCTCGACCACCCGGCCGCGGTCCAGCACCAGGATGCGGTCGCAGCCGATCACGCTCGACAGGCGGTGCGCCAGCACCAGCGTGGTGCGGCCCTGCATCAGCCGGTCCAGCGCCTCCTGGATCACCGCCTCGTTCTCGGCGTCGACCGCGGACAGCGCCTCGTCCAGCACCAGGATCGGGGTGTCGCGCAGCAGGGCGCGGGCGATGGCGACGCGCTGGCGCTGGCCGCCGGACAGCTTCACGCCCTTCTCGCCGACCACGGTGCGATAGCCCTGCGGCAGCGACTGGACGAAGCCGTGGATGTTGGCGGCGCGGGCGGCGGCCTCGACCTCCGCCTCGGTCGCCTCCGGCCGGCCCATGCGGATGTTGTCCTCGACCGTGCCGTGGAACAGGAAGGTGTCCTGGTTCACCACCGAGATCATCGACCGGATCTGGGCGAAGGACAGGCCGCGCAGATCGTGCCCGCCCAGGCGGATAGTCCCCGCCTCCGGGTCGTAGAAGCGCAGCAGCAGGCGCACGATCGACGACTTGCCGCCGCCGGACGGGCCGACCAGGCCGATCCGCTCGCCGGCCTTGGCCTCGAAGCTCAGCGCCTCATGGATGGTGCGGCGGGTGCCGGGGTAGCGGAAGCGCACGCCGTCGAAGGCGATGGTCGGATCCAGCGGCCGGGCCAGCGCCGCCGGGGCGGCATCCGCCACCTCCGGCGTGTCATCCAGCACCTGGTAGATGCCCTGGGCGGCGGACAGGCCGACCATGCCCTGGTGCAGCACCGACCGCAGCTCGCGCATCGGCCGGAAGATCTCGACCCCCAGCATCAGGATGACGAGCAGCGCCGACAGGGCCATGGCGCCGGACTCGACCCGCCAGGCGCCCAGCGCCAAGGCCGCGGCGGCGCCGCAGGCGATGGCGCTGTCGGTGATGCCGCGGGCCAGCACGTTGGTCGCCAGCACCCGCATGGTGCTGCGGAACACCGACTGCGCCTTGATCCTCAGCGTGGCGGCCCGCGCGCCGCTCTGGCCGAACGCCTTCAGTGTCGCCAGGCCCTGCACCGAATCCAGGAACTCGGCGGCGAAATCAGCATAGACCTGGCGCAGCTGCAGCGAGCTGCCGGTCTCGTGCCGGTGCCACAGCGCCGGGCCGAACAGGGCGATCAGGGCGAAGGCCAGCATCACCGCGGCGACCGGCAGGTCGACGAAGGCGATGGCCGCGAAGATCAGGATCGGGGTCAGGAGCGCGATCAGGAACTGCGGCAGGAACTGGCCGAAATAGACTTCCAGCTGCTCCACCCCGTCGATCAGCGACAGGGTCAGCGCGCCGGAGCGGCGGCGGGCCACGGTGCCGGGCCCCAGCGCCGCGATCCGGTCGAAGATAGTGCGGCGCAGCCGGGCCTGGACGCGGGAGGCGGTCTCATGCGCCACCATCACCCGCCCGTATTCGGCGACGCCGCGCAGCACCATGACGCCGGCGATCAGCACGATCGACGGCACCAGCTCGGCCAGCGGCCGGCCGGCGAAGACCTGGCCGATCAGCCAGCCCAGCAGGGCCAGCCGGGCGACGCCGAGCGCGACCGAGACCAGGCCGATCGCCACCGCCCAGGCGATGCGGGAGCGGATCCCTTGGGTGAACTGCCACAGGCGCGGTTCGAAATGCATCACGCATTCCCTCTGATGAAATGACGCCGCCGGTCGCCTTGTCGTCGGATGGGTCGGGCCGGCCCCGACCTGACGATAATGTGAACGCTGGTGAACGGAATTCGACAAATTCGAGGATGGGCTGTACGTTTCTGTTCAGGCATATCGGTGCGGGAGAACGGGCCATGGCCGCCGACTGGGACGATCTGCGAGTGTTCCTGACGCTGGCGCGCGAAGGCAACCTGACCGCCGCGGCGCGGCGGCTGCAGGTCAGCCACCCGACCGTGGCACGGCGGGTGCGCAGCCTGGAGGAGTCGATCGGCGCCCGGCTGTTCGACCGGCTGCCCGACCGCTTCGTGCTGACCGCGGCGGGCGAGGAGCTGCTGGCCGACACCGAGGCGATGGAGCGCGCCGCCGAATCGATCCAGCGCCGCAGCGCCGGGCTCGGCGACACCGCGCACGGCACGGTGCGGGTCTCGGCCGGCGAGGCGATGACCGGCTTCCTGGCCGACCACCTGCCGCGGCTGCGGCGCGGCCTGCAATGCATCGAGATCGAGCTGGCGGCCAGCCACATGCTGGCCAACCTGTCGCGGCGTGAGGCCGACCTCCTGATCCGCGAGCAGGTGCCCGACGTGTCGAGCCTGGTGGCGCGGCGTCTGGGGCGCGTCGAATACGCGATCTACGCCGGCCGCGGCCGCGAGGTGCCTGACGCGACGCCGGAGGGGCTGCGCGGCCTGACCTGGGCCGGCTTCGACGAGGAGCACGCCTACATGCCCGGCCAGGCCTGGGTGGCCGAGCTGCTGCAGGGCGCCCGGCCGGCGGTGCGGGTCAACAACTGGCTGGTGCTGCAGCACGCGGTGCGCAGCGGCGAGGCGGTGGGCCTGCTGCCTTGCTATGCCGGCGACCCCGACCCCGGCCTGCGCCGGCTGGGGCGGGTGGTCGAGGAGGTCGGGGTCGACCAGTGGCTGCTGGTGCATCGCGACCTGCGGGCCCTGTCGCGGGTGCGCCGGGTGATGGATTCCCTGGTCGCCCTGTTCCGTGAACGGCGCGACATCCTCGAGGGCCGCCTGCCGCAGGAGGTCGCGACGCCTTGATCCTGACGCCGCCGGCGGATGAAATAGGGCCATGCTGGTGAGCGACAGATCCACGACAAAGGCAGATCCTTGTCCCCCCTCCCCTTGCGGGAGGGGGGTAGGGGGAGGGGGGACAAGAAAGGGACAGGTCTCTCGGTTCTTCGCTCGCCTTCTAGCCTGCCTCGCTCTCCTCCTGGTCGCCGCCTGCGGGGCCATCACCCAGCCGATGGGGGCTTCGAACGGAACGCCGCGGCTGGAGGCCGATGCCGTGATGGCGGCCGACGGCTACCGCCTGCCGCTGCGCCACTGGGGGCCGGTGGAGCAACCCCGCGCGGTGGTGCTGGCGCTGCACGGCTTCAACGAATACGGCCGGGCCTTCGACGATCCGGCCCGGTTCTGGGGCCAGCTCGGCATCGCCACCTACGCCTATGACCAGCGCGGCTTCGGCGACACCGCCGGGCGCGGCATCTGGCCGGGGGCGGAGACGCTGGCCGCCGACGCCGCCACCGCGCTGCGGCTGCTGGAGGCGCGCTATCCCGGCGTGCCGGTCTATCTGCTGGGCGAGAGCATGGGCGGCGCCGTCGCCATCCTGACCGCGACCGGGCCGGACCACCCGCCGATGGCCGGGCTGATCCTGTCCGCCCCCGCCACCTGGGGCCGGCAGAGCATGGACACCATCCCGCGGGTGGCGCTGTGGCTGACCCGCCGGCTGATCCCGGCGATGACCTTCACCGGGCGCAGTCTCGGCGTCCAGGCCAGCGACAACGTGCCGATGCTGATCGCGCTCGGCCGCGACCCGCTCTACATCCGGGCGACCCGGGTCGACACGATCGACGGGCTGGTCGACCTGATGAGCCGCGGCTCGGACGCGGCGGCGGAGATCCCGCAGCCGACCCTGGTGCTGCTGGGCGAGCACGAGCAGGTGCTGGCGCCGGCCTCGGTCGACCTGCTGCTGCGGCGCCTGCCGCGCCGGACGGAGCTGGTTGTCGCCTCCTACAGCCGGGGCTGGCATTGGCTGCTGCGCGATCTCGGCCGGCGCACGCCGCAGCGCGACATCGCCGATTGGATGCTGCATCCCGGGCCCGGCCTGCCGTCGGGCGCCGAGCTGCGCGGCGAGGCCCGGCGCGCCGTGGCCGACGGCGCGATTCCAGGATCCGATCAACAGGCGTCGGGCGGGCCCTGACCTACTCGGCGGCGGCCTCGGCCGGAAGCGGCAGGCGCACCGGGCTGAACACCTCCTGTTCCTCCGACACGCCGCGCAGGCTGAACCGGCCCATCGGCTCGGCCTCGACCCCGACGGCGCGGCGGAAGGCCTCGGTCATCAGCGGCCGGCGGCCGGTGATGCGGCACAGCGCCTCGACCCGGCTGGCCAGGTTGACTGCGGGGCCGATCACGGTGAAGTCCAGCCGGTCGGCGGCACCGATATTGCCGTACATCACCTCGCCGATATGCAGCGACAGGCCATAGTCGAGCGCCTGCCGGCCTTCCTCGACCCGCTTGGCGTTCAGCGCGGCCATGCCATGCTCGGCCACCGCGGCGGCGGCCAGGGCCTTGGACGCGGCATCCTGCACGCCCTGATCCTCGTCCACCGGGAAGATCGCCAGCATGGCGTCGCCGATGAACTTCAGGATCTCGCCGCCGGATTCCTGCACCGCGGCGGCCATCGTCTCGAAATAGCTGTCGAGCGAGGCGACGATCTCCTCGCGCCCGACCTTCTCGCTCATCGCGGTGAAGTCGCGCAGGTCGCAGTACCAGATCGCGGCATGCAGCGACTCCGACATGCCGCGGCGGATCTGGCCGTTCAGGATGCGGGCGCCGGCGTCATGGCCGACATAGGTGTCCAAGAGGTCGACGGCGGTGGCGCGCAGGGTGTGGATCTCGATCAGCCGGGTCAGGATCGGCATCAGCCGGTCGACCTTCTCCAGCGCCGCCTCGGTGAACCCGCCCTCCTCGCGCGTGGCGAAGGAGATGGCGGAGCGGCGGCCGCTGGTGAAGGCCAAGCCGAACAGGGCGTAGTCGGTCAACCCCTCGTCGCGGAATTCCTCCAGCACCGGGAAATCGAGCTGCGCCTTCGGCCCGGTCAGGCGGCGGCGCAGCGCGTCCGCGCCCTCCTCGATCACCGCGTGGATCGGGCTCTGCTGGTACTCGGGCGAGTTCCGGTTCTCCCACAGGCCGCGCCGGCGTTCGATCGCGCCGGTGCCGCGCCAGATATAGGCGGTGCCGAAATAGAGCGGATGCAGGGCCGGGATGATCGCCAAGCCGCGCGCGACCGGGACGTTCTCGGCGACCAGGCGGTTGCAGAATTCCTCGAGCAGCTGGCCGGTGTCGCGGATGCTCGGCGCCTCGTAGAGCAGCCAGTCCAGCGTGGGTGAGCCGGTACAGCTCGTCATCGGGTTGTCTTTCTCGATCACGACGCCCATGGTCCGCCCCTCGCAGCGCAAGCTTCCATCATCTAGGGGCCGGACGTCCAGATTTCGAGTCAGGTCGTTACCGATGAAAGGAAAACCTGCCTTGCGTGGCGGGGCGGAGCGGGAGCAGGGCGCCGCCCTCAGGCCCGACTCAGCCCCACAGCGCCGGCTCCGGCGGGTACACCGTCGCGCCTTCATAGCGCAGGGCAGGATCGTGGTCCTGGGCCAGCAACAACGGTCCGTCGAGATCCACCAGCTCCGCCCCCTGGGCCACCAGGGTCGCCGGCGCCATGGCGAGGGAGGAGGCGACCATGCAGCCGACCATCACGGCGAAGCCGCGCTCGCGGGCTGCGGCACGCAGCCGCAGCGCCTCGGTCAGGCCGCCGGCCTTGTCCAGCTTGATGTTCACCATGGCGTATTTGCCGGCGCAGCGGTCCAGGCTGGCAGTGTCGTGGCAGCTCTCGTCGGCGCAGAGCGGGATCGGGCTCTCGAAGCCCAGCAGCGCTTCGTCCTCCGACGCCTTCAGCGGCTGCTCGATCACCTCGACGCCGAGCGCGGCGAAGGCCGGGCCGAAGCGCTCGAGATGGGCGATCGACCAGGCCTCGTTGGCGTCGACCACCAGCCGGCTGGCCGGCGCGTTGGCGCGCACCGCCTGCACCCGCTCCAGGTCGCCGTCGCCGGTCAGCTTGAGCTTCAGCAACGGCCGATGCGCCGATTGCCGCGCCGCCTCGCCCATCTTCTCCACCGTGTCCAGGCTCAGCGTGTAGACGGTGGTGACCGGGCCCGGCTCCGGGATCCCGGCCACGGCCCAGGCCGGCACCCCGGCCAGCTTGGCCTCCAGGTCCCACAGCGCGCAGTCCACCGCATTGCGCGCCGCGCCGGGCGGCAGCAGCGCTTCCAGACCGGGCCGGTCGGCGCCGTCGGCGATCGCCTGGACCACGCTCTCGATCTGCGCCGTCACGCTCTCCAGGCTCTCGCCGTAGCGGGCATAGGGCGTGCATTCGCCACGGCCGACCGCGCCGCCGGCGACGATCTCGGCGATCAGCGTCCGCGCCTCGGTGCGGCTGCCGCGCGAGATGGTGAAGGCGCCGCGGATCGGCCACACTGCCTCGCGCACCGAAAGCCGGCGGCCGGTCATTCGGCGGCCACCGGGGCGGGCAGCCGGTCGACGATGGCGGCGACGCCGGTGCGCACCGGGTCGACCGTCGGCAGGCCGAAGCGGTCTTCCGCCTCCTTCAGCGCCCGCTCCGCCGCTTGCGGGTCCAGCGCCGAGGTGTTGAAGGCCAGCCCCACCACCCTGGCGTCGGGGTTGGTCAGCCGGGCGCAGCGTTCATTGAGCGCGATGCAGTCAGCCAGGTCGGGGAGGGAAAAATTCGGCAGGCCGCGCATATGCGGCCGCCCGGGCTCGTGACACATCACCAGCGCCTCGGCCTGGGCGCCGTGCAGCAGGCCGAGCGACACGCCGGCATAGGAGGCATGGAACAGCGACCCCTGGCCCTCGATCAGGTCCCAATGGTCGGTCTCGGCCTCCGGGCTCAGCCATTCGGTGGCGCCGGAGATGAAGTCGGCGACCACGGCGTCGACCGAGACGCCGCCGCCGGCGATCAGGATGCCGGTCTGGCCGGTGGCGCGGAAATCGGCCTTCAGGCCGCGGGCCTTCATCTCGCGCTCGAGCGCCAGCGAGGTGAACATCTTGCCGACCGAGCAGTCGGTGCCGACGGTCAGCAGGCGCCGGCCGCGGCGCGGCATGCCGGTGGCGACGTCGAAGTCGCGGTCCGGGTGGCGCACATCGAACAGGCTGCGGCCCAGCGCCTTGGCGCGCTGCGCCACCGCCGGCAGGTCGGCGATGCGGTTGTGCAGGCCGGAGGCGATGTCCATGCCGAGCTCCAGCGCCCGCAGCATGGTGTCCTGCCAGGCCTCGGAGATCCGGCCGCCGCGGTTGGCGACGCCGATGATCAGCGTCTGCGCGCCCTTGGCCGCGGCCTCCTCCAGCGTCAGGTCGGGCAGGCCGCAGGTGGCGCGGCAGCCGTCCAACCGCAACTGGCCGACGCAGACCTCACGGCGCCACTGCGCCACGCCATAGGCGGTCTTGGCGGCGAGCTGGTCGGGGGCATCCCCCAGGAACAGCAGATAGGGACGCCTGATATCCACGATGCGGGCTCCTCACCAACGATCGCCGCGAGTGTAGCGGGAATCCGGGGGCAGGCCAGGACCGCGGCTTCGGGACGTCATAACCGGCGGTGAGGGTCCGCGAGGTCAGTTCTGGTCCTGCTGCTGCCGCTTGTCCGGCGGCGGCAGCGGGCGCCGGGCCGGCGGTGGCGGCGGCCGGTGCTGGGCTTGCGGCTGGGCAATGCGGGGCGCCGGGTGCGGCGCGGCGGCGATGTGCGACGGCGGCTGCACCGGGGGCCGGGCGATCGCCGGACGCTGCGGCGCCGCTGGCGGATGCGCTGCGGCCTGGGGCTGCGGCTCCGGGTGCCCGGCAGGCGGCTGCGCGGGCGGTCGGACCGGAGCACCGGCCGGTGCGCTCGCAGGCCGCTGGCCGCGCTCCGGCAGCGGCGGATGGCCGGGCTGTATCTGGGGTGTGGGGCCGGGCTGGGCGGCAGTGCTCGGCGTCTCGGGCCCGTGCTGGTTGCGGTTGAGCAAGGGCGGATGGGCCGGTTGGACCTGGGCAGTGCCGGCGGCCGGCGGCTTGCCGGTCGGTGCCAGGGGCGGCTGCCCGGCCGCCTGGGCCGGAGCGGCCGGGCCATGCTGTTCGGGGACAGCCAGCGGCGGCCGGTTCTGCTGGCCCTGTGCCGCGGCCGCGCGATCGATCGGCTTGGCCGGCTGGCTCGGCGCCGGCGGGCGGGGCCGGTTCGGGTCGGCGGCGGCCAGCGGCAGGCGGCCGTCCGGCCCACGGGCGAGTGCCGGATGCGGCGCCGGGGGCCGCCCGGCGGCCGGGGCGTCGGGATGCGGCAGGGCCGCGACCGGGGTCAGCCGGGCATGGTCCAGCTGGTCCGCCGCCACCGGCAGCGCCGCATGCGCCACCGGCTGGCGCCCTGACAGGACCTGGGCCGGCACCACCGTGGCGAAGCGGCGGTTGGCGCCGTCCTCGACGATCGTGGTCGGGCCGTTGTGGATGTTGTCGATCTCGACATTCCGGATGTTGGTGACATTCACGTTCCGGACATAGGTGTCGCTCACCCGGTAGGGCGGGCGGTAGACCTCGCCCGGGCCCAGCGGGTACCAGCCGATCGGGTGGCTGTCGGCCGCCGTGGCGATGGCGGCGCCGACCGCGGCGCCGGCGAAGAAGCTGACCAGGGCCGGGGCGTAGACCGGATGCGCCTCGACCGGGCCGGGCACCCAGCCCCAGCGGTCGCCGACATAGGCCCAACGGCCGTAGTGGAACGGTGCGAAGCCCCAGGGCTGGTCGTCGACCCAGGTCCAGCCCCAGCGATCGTCATGGTCCCACCGGCCGTAGCGGTAGGGCACCCAGTCGGCCGGCACGTCGGTCGGGTACCAGACCGTGCCGTAGGTCGGGGTCTCGTGCCAGGTGCCGGCGGCATCCAGATCCTGGTAGCCGGTCATGGCGCGCGAGACATAGCGCGGCGCCGCGGACGCCGCCCGGATCCGGCCGTCGGCCCAGTCGTCGAGCGGGCCGCGGTCGGCCGATTGCGCCAGGGTGTAGGTGAACGGATCGCTGCCGGCGGCTACGCCAGTCTCGCTGCCCTGGATGTCGACCGGCCCGTCCGGCCCGCCGGCGATCTGCGCCTCGCCGGAGAACACCACCACCTGGGTCGGATCCTGGGTGGTGCCGGCGTCGATGCGGTATTCGCCCGGCCGGTCCAGCGTGACCGTGCCGCGCGGGGTGTCGACGGTCCAGGTCTCGCCGGCCTGCAGGTCGGCGATGTCGATGTTGACCGAGCCCTGGCCGAGCTGGGCGGCGAAGGCTTGGTCATCCAGCCGCTGGATGTCCAGCTCGGCCTGGTTGCCGAGATGCAGCTCGGCCGGGCCGATCTCCAGCGCCGCCCGGGCCTGCGGCTCGGTCCAGAGCGACATGCCGGAGCTCACCGGCTGGTTGCGGGCGGCCACGGCCCAGGGCTGGGTCGGGTCGGGGCGCAGCGACACCGCGCCGGAGACATCGGCCAGCCGCCCGACCCGGGCCGGCGGATCATCATCCGCCCGGGCCGAAGCGACGCCGCAGAGCAGGGCCGCCGCGGCGGCCCCCGCCAGGATCCGCGCTCTCATCCGTTCCTCCTCGGCTGCCGGCCGCGCGGGGGGCCGGGCAGCCGGATGTCCCTGTTCGGCGCCGGCAGAGATCCGGCGCGAGCGCACGTCCGCAGGGCCCGAGGCTATGCGGCATGCCCTTGCACGAGGCTGGCCCGGAGATGAATTCGCGGTGAGGTGTTATTTCAGCAGGCGGTCGATCTCGGCCTTCAGCTCGGCATCGTCCGGCATCCGCCCGGCCGAGGCCAGCACGGCGGCGCGCAGGAACAGGGCCTGGGCCGCCAGCTCGTCGACGCCGTCCTGGGCCTGGGCCATCACCTGCTCGATCTGGTCCAGCCGCTCGGCCATGCGGTCGGCGGTGGTGCCGTCCAGCGGGTCGGCCTTCGCCGCCTCGATCGCCTCCAGCAGGTCGGCGGCGACGATGCGCAGCCCCAGCCAGGCCGTCGCCGCCTCCAGCGACTGCCGCGACCGCCGGCTCTCGCCGCTGCCCAGGCGGCCGATCAAGGGCGCCGCCGCGGCCCGGCCGCGGCGGGCCTCGTCGCGCGCGTCGAGGGCCTGGGCGGCCTGGACCAGCAGCAGGTCGGCATCCAGCATCTGGGTCGATTCGGCGCCGTGCTCGAGCAGCGCCATGCCGACCAGCTCGTAGCGGCCGGCCTGCACCGCCGGCATCTCGCCATTGGCGGCGTGGCCGCGCAGCCGGGCGTAGAGCTCGGCGAAGGGATCCGGGGCCGCGGGCGCTGCATCCGGCGTGGGCGCCGCGGTCACCACCGGCGGCTGCGGCCAGCGGCGCAGCGCCTCGATCAGCCGGGCGGCAACCCGGGCCGACGGCACCATCGTCGCATCGGCCGGGGGTGCGGCGGGCTGGGTCGGGGCGATCGGGGCGGCCGGCGCAGGCTGTGCCTCTCCGGCCGGCGGTGGTGGGGCAGCAGCCGGAGGTGCGTCGGTGGCCGGGGCGGGCGCCGCGGCGGCCGGCGGTTCGGTGGCGGGTGGCACATCAGGCTTCGGCGCGGCATCCGGAGCGGCCTGGGTCGCCTGAGCCTCCGGTGCGGCAGCCGGCGGTGCCGCCTCCGCCGCAGCGGGCGTGTCCGGTGCCACGGCGGGTTCGGGCGAAGCCGGAGGTATCCGACCGGAGCCGGACAAGGGCGCCGGCCGGGCAGGCACCGCCTCCTCCGGCTTGGCCGGTGCCTCCGCCTGCTGGACCAGCGGTCGCGGCGGTGCCGTCGCCGGGTCGGCCAGCAGCGCATCGGCCTGGGCCTGGGTCAGCCGGCCGGTGGCGGCGGCGCCGCCGGCGCGCTGGTAAAGGGCGATCGCCCGCCGGGTGCCATCGCCGAATAGGCCGTCGACCGGGCTGCGGTAATGGCCGAGGGCGGCCAGGCGCTCCTGGACCTTGCGGCGCTGCGCCGTGGTCAGAGTCGGCGCGGCGCCGTCCGGCGCCGGCGGGCCGATCAGGAGGTCGGCCTGGTTCTGCAGCGCCTGCAGCGACTGGCGGTCGCCGGCGGCGCGGTCGCGGATCGCCGCGGCCTCGGCGCAGTCCGGGCCCTGGGTGGCGGCGCGCGCGTCGATGGTGTCGACGCGCTGGCGCTGCTCGGCGATGTCGTCGGCGACGGCCAGGGCGCCGGTGCGGGCGGCCAGCGGGTCGGCGCCCTCCAGCTCGCGCAGGCGCTTGCCGATGCGGTCGAGCACGGCGGTGGTGTCGGCCTGCACCGACTGGGCGTCGTCGACCAGCGCCGGGCAGGCCTGGGGGCCGCCGGGCAGGGCGCCGGTCGGGGTCGAGGCGATGCGGTCGGCCAGGCGGTTCGCCCGCCGCGCCTCGGCGTCCAGCCGGCGGGCCAGGCTGCCCAGCCTTTCGCTCTGCAGGTCCGGCCGGCCGCATTGGCCGATGATGGTGCGATAGGCCGCCTGGGCCCGGCGCAGCTTGGCCGACAGGCCCTGGGCCTGGCTCGCGATCTGGGTCGCCTGGTCGATCGAATCACGCGCGGTGCCGGCGCCGGCGTCGCGCTCGATCCGGTCGATCCGCACCCGCACCCTGCCGAGATCGTTCTCCGCCGTGGTCGCCAGCACATGCGCCTCGGCCTCGGTCTGGGCGCAGCTCTGCGACCGGCTCGGCCTGGCCGGCTCTTCGAACTGGCGGCGGATGCCGCTGAAGAAGTCGTCCAGCCCATCCGCCCGCGCCGGTCCGGGCGCGGCGGCGAAGGCCAGCGCGGCGGCGATGATCAGGCTAGGGACGACGGTCCGGGCGATCCTCATGCGAACTCTTGCTCTTGCGCGTCAGCAGGCGGAAGGCCGCCGCGGCGCCGACCAGCGTCGCGACGGCCAGGATTATGAGCAGCAGCGGCGCCGCATCTTCAATCCCGAAGATGCGGCTCAGGGTCTCGCCGGCGAACCAGCCGAGGCCGACCCAGACCGGCGCCCAGACGATCGCCGAGGTCACATTGGCGATCTGGAACGGGATGTGGCGCATCCCCATCATGCCGGCGACCAGCGGGATCACGGCGCGGACCGGGCCGAGGAAGCGGCCGATGAAGACGCTGACGCCGCCCCAGCGGTGGAAGAAGTCGCGGCCGGTGCGCAGCAGCTGCGGGTGCCGGGTGAACGGCCAGATCCGCTCCACCCGGTGCTCCAGCCACGCCCCGATCCAGTAGGACACGGCATCGCCCAGGATGGCGCCGGCGATCGCCCAGGGGATGACGTCCCACGGGCTCAGCGTGCCCGACTGGATCAGCGTGCCGGCGGCGACCAGGAGGGTGGTGGCCGGCAGCAGCAGGCTGAGGACGACGAAGGACTCGCCGAAGGCGAAGACCAGGATGATCGGCCCGGCCCAGGCGGCATTGGCGCTGATGGTGGCGATCGTCTGGTCGATGAAGCCCTGCACGCGCCAAATCTCTCCCGAAGCTCGCGGCCGCGCCCCGTATCGGCGGCAAAAACGGCGATCAGAGGGCGAGGATGCGATCGGGGGCGTCGGAGAAGACGCCGGCGACGCCCATGTCGAACAGCGCCTTGGCCCGCTCCGCCTCGTTCACCGTGTAGGCCAGCACCGGCCGGCCGGTGGCGCGGTATTCGGCGATGGTCTCCGCCGTCTCCTTCTCCTGGCTGACATTGATGGTGGCGGCGCCGATCGCGTCGGCATTGGCGGCCCAGACCGCCGGCCGCTCCCAGATCAGGTAGCCGCGCGGCCAGTCGGGCGCGATCTCGCGGGCTCTCAGCAGGCTCTCGATGGCGAAGCTGGAGACCAGCGGCTTCGGCCGGTCGGCCGGCCACAGCTTCTGCGCCGCGGCCAGCGCCACCTCGGCGGTCTCGACCTCGCGGCCGGGGCAGGGCTTGATCTCGATGTTGACCGCCAGGCCCAGCTCCAGCGCCAGGGTCAGCACCTCGTCCAGGGTCGGCACCCGCTCGCCGCGGAATTCGGGCGCGAATTTCCGGCCGGCATCCAGCATCCGCACCGCCGCGAAGTCGGAATTGGCGATCGGGCCGCTGCCGTCGGTGGTGCGGTCCAGCGTGTCGTCATGGATCACCACCGGCACCCGGTTGCGGGTCAGCTTGACGTCGAACTCGACCATCTCGACGCCCAAAGCGGCGGCCTTGCGGAACGAGGCCAGGGTGTTCTCCGGCGCATGGGCCGCGGCGCCGCGATGGCCGATGACTCGGGGCAGGGTCAGGGTCATGGGGCAGATCTCCAGGGCGTCGAGGGCACTGCGGCAGGCGGGTTTTCGGCTTGGTCGGGAACGGTCCGGCTCACTCGCCCGGACGGAAATGCCGGCAGCTCGTCAGGACAATCTCCCCTCCAGGTGCCATCCTCGCCGAGCCGGCGTCAAGTGCGGGACGGGCCGGCCATGACTCCCCTCGCCGGAGTATCCGTGTTAGACGGACGCCGATTCGAAGATCCGGACGAGAACCCATGGGATTCAATTGCGGAATCGTCGGCCTGCCCAATGTCGGCAAGTCGACGCTGTTCAACGCGCTGACCTCCACCCAGGCGGCGGAAGCGGCGAACTATCCATTCTGCACGATCGAGCCGAACACCGGCCGCGTCGGCGTGCCCGATCCGCGGCTGGACAAGCTGGCGGCGATCGCGGGCTCGGCCAAGATCATCGCCACCCAGCTGGAGTTCGTCGACATCGCCGGGCTGGTGCGCGGCGCGTCGAAGGGCGAGGGGCTGGGCAACCAGTTCCTGGCCAATATCCGCGAGACCGACGCCGTGCTGCACGTGCTGCGCTGCTTCGAGGGCGAGGTCACCCATGTCGAAGGCTCGGTCGATCCGGTGCGCGACGCCGAGATCGTCGACACCGAGCTAATGCTGGCCGACATGGAAGGGCTGGAGCGGCGGGTGCAGTCCGCGGCCAAGCGGGCCAAGGGCGGCGACAAGGACGCCAAGGCCGAGATCGACCTGATGGAGCGGGCGCTGGTCGTGCTGCGCGAGGGCAAGCCGGCCCGTACCGTCGAGCTCTCAGCCGATGAGCGCGAGCCGTTCCGGCGCCTGGCGCTCTTGACCTCCAAGCCGGTGCTCTATGTCTGCAACGTCTCCGAGGACGAGGCCGCGACCGGCAACGCCCATTCGGCGCGGGTCGAGGCCATGGCCAAGGCCCGGGGCGCCGAGGCGGTGGTGATCTCGGCCGCGATCGAGGCCGAGCTGGCGCAGCTCTCGGCCGAGGAGAAGCAGGAGTTCCTGGCCTCGATCGGGCTCGAGGAGCCGGGGCTGAACAAGGTGATCCGCGCCGGCTACAAGCTGCTCGGCCTGCTCACCTTCTTCACCGTCGGGCCGAAGGAGGCGCGGGCCTGGACCGTGCGGGCCGGCGCCGCCGCGCCGGAAGCCGCGGCCGAGATCCACAGCGACATCCAGCGCGGCTTCATCAAGGCCGAGACCATCGACTATGACAGCTTCGTCGCGCTCGGTGGCGAGCAGGGAGCCAAGGACGCCGGCAAGATGCGGCAGGAAGGCAAGGACTATATCGTCCGCGACGGCGACATCTTCCACTTCCGCTTCAACGTCTGAGATCGGAGAGGCGGCCGCGGCGTTCGCGACCGCCTCTGACATTTATCCTGCCGTGCAGCTGGTGCTGGCGCCGCCGGCGATGCGGCTGTAGGTCGCCTGGCCGCCCTTGTCCCAGAACTCGGCGCCGTAGGGGTTGGTGTAGCGCGCGCCGCTGCCCGAGATCGCGCGCTGCAGCGTTACCGTGTTGCCGCCATCGGCCAGCACCAGCGCGTCACCGGTGAAACCGGCGGACAGGCTGGTGCCGTCGGCGCAGCGGTAGCCGACGGTCTTGCTGGCGATGGCTTCGGTCCGCGCGGTCGGGGTCGGGGTCTCGTCGCCGCAGGCGGCCAGCGCGGCAAGGGCCAGCGCGCAGGGGATCAGGGTCAGGCGGCGGATCATCGCAAAATCTCCGATTCGGGGCCCGGGGCCGTAGCCCGGGCGGATAGTCGCCCCTCAGCAACGCCGCAGCCGGCCATTTGTTTCGCGGCCGGTTGGCTGCGGTTTGTCCCTTGTCGGACAAATTTCCCATCGAGGTCCTTTCCGCGGGCTTTCCGGGCCCCACATCTTCACCAAGGATGTGGAGGAGACGCCGATGCGAAGCCTGGCCGCAGCCCTGCTCGCCCTGCTCGTCGCCAGCCCGTTCACCGCCTCGCCGGCCGCGGCCCAGGATGTCGCGCCGGGGACGAAGTTCGAGATCCGGCCCGACGCGCTGCCCAAGCCCTACGCCACCGATGCCGTGGCCAACAGATCGGAGACCGTGGCCCGCACCGATGCGATGCGGCCGCAGGTGCCGAAGGGCATGACCGCGTCGCTGTTCGCCACCGGCCTCTCCGGCGCGCGCGAGATGCTGGTGCTGCCGGACCGGTCGATCCTGGTGTCGGAGCCGTCGGCCGGCCGGATCAGCCGGCTGGTCGCGCCCAACCCGCCGGCGCGGGCCCGGGCCATGCCGTTCCTGACCGGGCTGGACCAGCCCTACGGCATGGCGCTGCGCCGCGACGCGCTCTATATCGCCGATCTCGACGGGCTGTGGCGCGTGCCCTATGCCCCGGGCGACGCCAAGGCACAGGCTAAGCCGCGGCAGATCACGCCGGACGGCGCCTTCGACGGCGGCAACGGCCATCACAGCCGCAACGTGATCTGGGATCCGGGGTCGGACCGCTTCTTCGTCGCCATCGGCAGCCGCAGCAACATCGCCGAGGAGCCGGCGCCGCGCGCCACCATCCAGGTCTTCGCCCCGGACGGCTCGGGCGGCCGCACCTATGCCTCCGGCCTGCGCAACCCGATCGGGCTGGCGCTGCAGCCGGGCACCGGCCGGCTCTACACCGTGGTCAACGAGCGCGACGGCCTCGGCAATGGGCTGGTGCCGGACTATCTGACCGCGGTGCGGGAGAGCGGCTTCTATGGCTGGCCCTACTCCTATCTCGGCCAGAATCCGCAGCCCGACCTGGCGGACAAGCAGCCGGAGCTGGTGAAGACGGCGATCGTGCCGGACCTGCTGTTCGAATCGCATTCGGCGCCGCTCGACCTGGTCTTCTACGACCGGTCGATGTTCCCCGACTGGCGCGGCGATGCGCTGGTGACGCTGCACGGCTCGTGGAACCGCGCCGACCCGATCGGCTACATGGTGGTCCGGGTGCCGTTCCGGGACGGCAAGCCCGTAGGCGGCTACGAGGCGCTGGCGACCGGCTTCCGGGTCAACCGCGGCGACGGCGCCGCCCAGGTCTGGGGCCGCCCGGCCGGGATCGCGGTGCTGCCGGACGGGTCGATCCTGGTCTCCGACGACGAAGGCGGCACCCTCTGGCGCATCGCCAAGGCCAGCAACTGAGGATGGCAATCAGACGACGGTGACGAGATCGCTGTAGCGCGCCAGCGTCCTGTCATGCGTCAGCAGGCGCAGTGGCTCGCTGACGGCCTGCGCGATCAGCATCCGGTCGAACGGATCGCGGTGGTGATGCGGCAGGTCGTGCACGGCTCTGGCGTGATCCCAGCTCATGGTCAGCTGCTCGAACCCGGCCTCCGCCAACCGCGGCATGAACCTGATCATGTCGAGCCGCAGCTTGCCCAGCGCGGCCTTGATGCTGATCTCCCAGATCGAGACCGAGCTGACGAACACCGCTGTCGCCTGTTCGATCGTCCGGCGCGCCGTGGACGACAGCATCGGGTCGTCGTCCATCACCCAGAGCAGGATGTTGGTGTCGAGCAGCAGCCTCACGTCGAGGACTCGCCCTCGAAGGCGTCGAGGACGGCGTCAGGCAGCGGCGCATCGAAATCGGGCTCGATGTGGATCTCGCCCTTCATCAGGCCAAACCGGATCTTGCCCGGCTTGCCGTCGTCCAACGGCACCAGCTTGGCCAGCGGCGTGCCGGACTTGGCAATGATGAAGCTTTCGCCTTTGCTGACCCGATCGACGATCTGCGAGAGCTGGGTCTTGGCCGCGTAGATGTTGATCTGCTTCATGGCACTTGACCAGGGTTGGTCGAGCTAGGATGAGGGGTAGACCAACTCTGGTCAAGCCATGCTGGGATCAGAGCGTAGGGGCCGGATCCTGCGGATCCTGGCGCAGCCGGAGATAGAGCTCCGACAGGAAGCCGGCGAACAGGGCCGTGGCGAGGGCGGACAGCAGCAGCAGGAGCAGCGCCGCGATGATCGCGAAGACATAGTCGCCGATGCCGGGGCCGGACGCGCGCGGCGCGCCGCGCCAGCGCTCCAGCAGCCATGCCAGCAGGCCGATGCCCAGCCAGGGCGGGATCTGCACCACGATGCCGCCGACGAAGATCCGGGCGACGTTGCCCCGCGTCGCCGCCCAGCTCCGCCGGAAGGTCATCGAGCGGTCGCCGATCGCCACGGCCGGCAGGATGAGGGAAAATCGGAAGGTGACGGCGGCGCCGACGGCGACCAGCAGGATGATGACCGTGGTGATCACCGTGGCGCCGGCCCGGTCGCCCAGCCCGCGCAGCAGGACCGCGACGGTGGGCGTACCGATCAGCAGGATGGCGGCGCCGGGCAGCACGGCGACGAAAGCCAGCAGCACGTATCGCGCGAGGGTGTTCGGGCCGGAGAAGGCGCGGCGCTCCTCGCGCAGTACGAAGCGGTGCCAGCCGATGGCGGTGCCGGCGCCGACGACGGCCGTGATGAAGCTTTCGCCTGGCCCGTCCCAGGCCTGCGGCGCCAGGATGCCGAGGGCGACGAGCAGGAGCACGGCAATCCCGGTCCAGACCAGGGCGATCCTCATGAACACGCCGAGATCGCCGAACAGCCGGCCATAGACCGTCTCGATCAGGCGCGACAGCGGCAGGGGCGCGGGCATGGCGGAGGCGTTCGGATCACTCATGCCGCATGATCGCCAAGGGCCGATGCGGCGGCAAGACCGCTTCGCTGCGCTTGGGCGCACCGGAAGATCGATTGACAAGCACCCCGCAGCAGACTGAATATTGGTTGTGTAGTATAGATAGAAGACAATTTTAAATATGCTCTCGCCGCGGTTTCCACTCCCTTCAAGTTGCGTCTAGATGGTCGCCCGGATCGCCACGGTCGCGTTCCAGGGGATCGAGACGGCGCCGGTCGACGTGCAGGTGCAGGTCTCTGGCGGCTTCTCCGGCATCACCCTGGTCGGCCTGCCGGACAAGGCGGTGGCGGAAAGCCGCGAACGGGTGAAGGCCGCGCTTCATGCGCTGGGCCTGGCGCTGCCGCCCAGGCGCATCACCATCAACCTGGCGCCGGCCGACATGCTCAAGGAGGGCAGCCATTACGACCTGCCGATCGCGCTCTGCCTGCTGACCGCGCTCGACGTGCTGCCGGTGCAGGAGATCGGGCAGTACATGGCGCTGGGCGAGCTGGCGCTGGACGGCGCGCTGACCCCGGTCGCCGGGGTGCTGCCGGCGGCTTTGGGCGCGGCGGAGCGCGGGCTCGGCCTGATCTGCCCGGCCGCCTCGGGGCCGGAGGCGGCCTGGGCCGCCGATGCCGAGGGCCGGATCGACGTGCTGGCGGCGCCGACGCTGCTGGCCCTGGTCAATCATTTCAAGGGCACCCAGGTTCTGGCCCAGCCGCAGCCGCTGCTGGCGCCGGCGGACGGGCCCGGCCTCGACCTGCGTGACGTCAAGGGGCAGGAGACGGCGAAGCGGGCGCTGGAGATCGCGGCCGCCGGCAACCACAATCTGCTGATGATCGGGCCGCCCGGCTCCGGCAAGTCGATGCTGGCGGCGCGCCTGCCCGGGCTGCTGCCGCCCTTGTCGCCGGCCGAGGCGCTGGAAGTGTCGATGATCCATTCGGTCGCCGGCCTGCTGGAAGGCGGGCGGCTGATGCGCCGCCGGCCGTTCCGCGACCCGCACCACTCCGCCTCGCTGCCGGCCCTGGTCGGCGGCGGGCTGCGGGTCCGGCCGGGCGAGATCTCGCTGGCCCATCGCGGCGTGCTGTTCCTGGACGAGCTGCCGGAATTCGCCCGGGCCACGCTCGAATCGCTGCGTCAGCCGATGGAGAGCGGCCGGGCGGTGATCGCCCGGGCCAACGCGCACATCACCTACCCGGCCCGGGTGCTGCTGGCGGCGGCGATGAATCCCTGCCGCTGCGGCCATCTCGGCGACCCGGCGCTGGGCTGCGGCCGGGCGCCGCGCTGCGGCCAGGACTACCAGTCGCGCCTGTCCGGCCCGCTGCTCGACCGCATCGACCTGCATGTCGACGTGCCGCAGGTCTCGGCCGCCGACCTGTCGCTGCCGCCGCCGGCCGAGGGCTCGGCCGAGGTGGCGGCCCGGGTGGCGGCGGCGCGGGAGATCCAGGCCGCGCGCTATGCCGGCGACGGCATCACCACCAACGCCGAGGCCGACGGGTCGGTGCTGAGCCGGGTGGCGGTGCCCGATTCGGCCGGCGCCACCCTCCTGACTCAGGCGACGGAGCGGCTGCGCCTGTCCGCCCGCGGCTATCACCGGGTGCTGCGCGTCGCCCGCACCTTGGCCGACCTGACCGGCGCCGAGGCCATCGGCCGGGCCCAGATCGCCGAGGCGCTGTCCTATCGGCGGCTGTCCATGGCCGGATAGGCGGTGCGCGGCACGGCGGCAGCACAGGTCTCAGCAAAAGCCGGTTGGCCGTCGGCGGAAATTTTGTGATCCTGATCGGGTTCGCTTCTGTCCGAAGCGGTTGCCTTCACCGCGACCCGATGAGGAAGTCCGCCGATGCGACCGATCCTGCTTGTGTCCGCCGCGCTTCTGGCCGGCGCCTGCGCGCCGCAGCCGGCGAAGGACTTCGTCGTGGTCGAGACCTTCAACGAGCGCGACGCCGCGGGGGCCCAGACCGCCGCCGACCGCCATTGCGGCCAGTTCGGCCGCATGGCGCTGGCCTCCGACCGGCAATGGCACTACATCGGCTTCCAATGCGTCGAGCCGGCCAATTCACTGGTGGCGCAGACGCCGATCCCGCCGATCTGGGACTGATTGCAGGGCCCAGACAGTAGAGGAGCCGCACGGCGGCGGCTCCTCGTTTTGCTCTTTTGTCCGCAGGCTCACCCGGCGATGCCGGGTTGCCATTCTGACGGAGGTCGCCGCAAGGGCGTTGCGGCTGGCCAATACGCGTTACCGGCTATGCCGACCACGTGGCCATACGATGCGCCCCCGGAACGATCGGATCAAGGGGGTAGTCGTGCGGCGCAGCAAAGGTCAATGAGGCTGCCACGGTGAGGCGTCGGATCACGCCGCCTGGGTGGTCTGGGCGATCTGGGTCATGAACTTCCCGGCCGCCTTCTCGGCCAGCAGCGGCGCCGCCCCGGCGATCGCCTCGAGCAGCGGGTCGAGCCAGGCCTCGTCGGCCTTGGCGAAGTCGCCCAGCACCCAGCCATGCACCCGGTCCTTGTGGCCGGGATGGCCGATGCCGATGCGGACGCGCCAGAATTCCGGCCCGATATGGGCGTCGAGCGAGCGCAACCCGTTGTGGCCGGCGGTGCCGCCGCCCTTCTTGACCCGGACCTTGCCGGGCGCGAGGTCGAGCTCGTCATGGAACACGACGACGTCGTCGGGCGTGAGCTTGAAGAAGCGCATCGCCTCGCCGACCGACCGGCCGCTCTCGTTCATGTAGGTGGTGGGCTCCAGCGCCAGCACGCGCTCGGGGCCGAGCCGGCCTTCCGCCAGCCGGCCCTGGAACTTCAGCTTCCAGGGCGAAAAGGAATGGCGCTCGACGATGTCGTCGAGCGCCATGAACCCGACATTGTGCCGGTGATACGCATATTGCGAACCGGGATTGCCGAGGCCGACGAACAGCAGCATCGCACTCTCCCAGCTCGCCCGGCCTTGATCAGGCCTTCGGCTCCTCGGCAGCGGCCGGGGCGGCCTCGCCGGTCACCGCAGCGGCGGCAGCCTCGGCGGCCTCGGCACGGACGGCCGACGGCGCCGCGACGGTGGCGATCACGAAGTCGCGGTCCTGCACGGCCGGGCGGACGCCCTCCGGCAGCTTGATCGCGCTCATGCGCAGCGAGTCGCCGATCTCGGCACCGGTCAGGTCGACCGAGACGTATTCCGGGATCGCCTCGGCGCGGCAGATCAGCTCGACGTCATGGCGGACGACGTTCAGCACGCCGCCGCGCTTGATGCCGGGCGAAGCGGCTTCGTTCTCGAAATGCACCGGCACGTCGGCATGGACGGTGGTCTTGTCGCTGACGCGCAGGAAGTCGAGGTGGATCGCCCTGTCGCTCACCGGGTCCAGCGCGATGTCGCGTGCCAGCACGTGGTGCTTCTCGCTGCCGATCTCGATGTCGTAGAGGTGCGTCAGCGCGGCGGGGTCGCGCAGGATCTTCAGCAGCGACTGGGCGTTGACGCTGAACAGCACCGGCGGCTTGTTGTCGCCGTAGATGACGCCCGGGATCATCCCGGCCCGACGCGCTGCCCGTGCTGCCCCCTTACCGGCCCGGTCGCGCGCCTCGGCCGTGATCTTGATGGTATCGGCCATCGGCTCTCTCCTAAGTGAAGACGCCGGCCTCCAGGGGTGCCGGCGTCGGTACGGCGTGAGTGAATGCTCACGCAAGCGCGGTCGTCTACCAGAATTGGTCCGCTTTCGCAACGGCCGGGGCCGCAGCC
>NZ_JASATH010000086.1:0-31653 GCF_038440215.1 Inquilinus sp. OTU3971
CTAGGACAAGAAGTTCGTGTTCAGTCTCGATCACATCGACTGGCGGCCCCCAGGCGAAACCCTGCGTCCGGCTCGGAAGGGGGCAGAAGGCCAGATGCTGCATCCTCTCCACCTGTGCCAGAGTCTCGATGGCCTCGGACCACATCCAGTGTCGGGTGTCGGGCTTCTTCATCTCGGCGTCCCCTGAGCGGCCTTGCGTGGTGCGTGGAATGCGCCTGGCGAGGCGCATGCATCTGAGACATCAGCAGGTGAAGTAGACGGTGGGGTTCATCGGCGGACCTGCGAAAGGCCGGATCCTCAAATCGGTGTCGAATAGAACCAACATCATACCGGCTATCCCAGCCCCTGGACTTGAGGGAGATCAAGCTGAAACGGTGGCGGCTCGCGGGGAGCTGTCTGCTGCCGGCGATTGGACGAACCGGAAGCCTTTTGGGGCCGGTGTTGTCACGGTCGATCCGGCTCGAACGTGACGAGCGGATGCGCGGCATTTCTATTTGGCAATGCGGTCGGCGATTGATTTGGATCAAGGCCATTCATAGCCGATCGGCATGAAATAAAAATCCAAAAATGCCTTGCCGAGAGCGGTCACCATGGACATGCGTCTGATCTTGTGCGCGACCGACGGGTCGGAACACGCACGAAAGGCTCTCGAATTCGCAGCGGATCTTGCCCGCCAGAAGTCGGGAAAGCTTCTGGTGATGCATGTCCAGCAAGTTCACGGCAGCAGCCTCATGTCCCCGGGGCTCGAGGAACTCGATCGTGTCGAGCACATCCGCGTCACTGAAGCCGACATGCTTCGGGGCATGGCCGAACGCATCGCCGAGCAGGATGCCCGCTATGCGCGGGAGCGAGGGGCATCCAGTGTCGAGCCCTTGGTG
This sequence comes from Inquilinus sp. OTU3971, assembly GCF_038440215.1. Taxonomy (NCBI): domain Bacteria; kingdom Pseudomonadati; phylum Pseudomonadota; class Alphaproteobacteria; order Rhodospirillales; family Rhodospirillaceae; genus Inquilinus; species Inquilinus sp. OTU3971. The sequence goes on from NZ_JASATH010000086.1 coordinate 879, forward strand.
GCCGAGGGTGATCCGGCTGGCCGGATCATCGAGGCGGCGAAAGACCGCGGGGTCACCATGATCGTGATCGGCAGCCGTGGCCTGGGAGATCTGCAGGGCCTGCTGCTGGGAAGCGTGAGTCATAAGGTGGCCCATCTGGCGCCATGCACCTGCGTCATCGTTCGATGATCGGAGGAGCGCATCCGGCGCTGGTGCTCGTATGCGGAGAGGTCCGATGAAATCCGACAGCGAGATCAAATATCATGTCGAGCAGGAACTCCGGTTCACAGCCGAGCTCGACGCGACCGATATTGCCGTCGCTGTCGAGAATGGTGTCGTGACGTTGACGGGTTTCGCCAGGAGCCAGACCGACCGCTATCGCGCGGAGGGCGCCGCCAGGCACATCTGGGGTGTCATCAGTCTGGTGAACAATATCCGGGTGAGGCTTCGGCGCGGGCGGAGCGGCCCCGAGGCGAGGACGGTGCATCCGAGCAAGCCATTCGAGGACGGACCGGTGTTCGATCATGCCGGGCGCCTGGCCCGGCGTCCGGTCGAGGACGACGAGATCCGCCGGCACGCCTATGAGATCTGGCTGCGGGAAGGGCGGTCTGAGGGGGGGCGCCGAGGACCACTGGCGACGGGCCAGGGCCGAACTGCACAGGTGCCGAAGGTGAGATGCAGGCTGGCTCCAGAGCCGCCGGCGGAGGACGGGACCTGACCATGACTCCCGGCCGCACTCGACGAGTGCCTCCATCGCCTGCGTCTTCATCCCGTCGACCCTGGGCTAGACCCTGATGGAGATCTGGCCGATCTTGAGGGCCCTGGCCCTTCTCGCGGCAGCGAACGGAGCTCCTGTCCTGGCCCGGAAGATCTTTGGCGGGCGGTGGTCTTGGCCGCTGGATTTCGGCGTGTGCTTCTTCGATGGCCGGCCGTTGCTGGGACGGACTAAGACGATCCGCGGCATCGCGGCGAGCATGCTGACCACGGCTCTGGTGGCGGTGTTCATGGGGCTGGATTGGACGACCGGAGGGCTCTTCGGCCTGGCCGCGATGGCTGGCGATCTTCTGTCGAGCTTCGCCAAGCGACGCCTCGCGCTTCCATCCAGCAGCCAGGCGCCCGGGTTGGACCAGGTCCCGGAATCCCTCATCCCGCTCGTGGCGTTCTGCTCGTCCCTGGGCCTCTCCATCATAGACGTCGTGGTCGCCACCCTCTTGTTCTGGGTGGGAGAGCTGATCCTGTCGCGCCAGCTCTATCGCCTGGGATTGCGGGACCGCCCCTATTGACCCGGCGCGTGCTCCAGCCGGTGAAGGGTGATCTCTGGCGGGCAGTTGAACCTGACGGGAACGATACTGGTGCCGGCGCCGACCGAGGTGTAGCCGGTCATGTGGCGGTATCTCCAGAGACCCGACCCGAAAGCCCTCGGCAACGCGGAATCGAGCGTGATCGGAATCGATCCGGGAAGGCAGATCTGCCCGCCATGCGTATGACCGGCCAGGAGCAGATCGAAGCCGGCATGGGCCGCCTGCCGATAGATTTCCGGCGTGTGCGACAGCAGGATCGAGTACTGCTCGGGCGGGACATCCGCGGCCGCCTTTTCGATGTTGTCGACCCTGAAGAAATGGGCGTCGTCGATGCCGCAGAGATGGATGAGTTCTCCCGCTCGGAGGATCGTTTCCGCCTCGTTCAGGAGCATCCGGATGCCCATGTCCTCGAGCCTGGGGAGCATCCGGATGGTGTCGTGATTGCCGAGGACGCCATAGACCGGCCCGCGGAGATGGGCTTTCAGCCGTGCCATCCCGTCGAGGGCAGCCTCGAACGCCCCGGCGGTCCCGCCTCGGAAGTCACCCGTCAGAACGGCGATGTCGTATCGGAGGTCCTGCAGCAGGTCGACGACGCGATCCATCGCGGCCTGGCTGACGTCCACATGGGGATCGCTGATCTGCAGGATCGTGAAGCCATCGAAGACCGGCGGCACGCGTGGCGAGGCGATCCTGATCTGCCGAAGCTGAACCTGCGCCGCATTCCTGCGGCCGCGCCAGTAGAGACCGGACAGCCAAAGCAGGCCTCTGATGACCGAATGGGTCGAATACCAGTTCTCGATGTGGAAGAAATTCAGGCCCTGGCCGAAGATCTGGGTTTCATGATCCTCTTCGATGCCGAGCCGCTGCCGCGCATGCACCGCTCCCAGCCGCTGCTCCAATCGCTGGGCCAGGCTGAAAGGCATCCTCGCATCGGCCGACGCCTCGGCTCTCGGATCCGGGAACGATCGCGGGTCGGCGGACGAACCGTCGCCGGGAGGTCGGGCCGACCGTGAAGCATCGGCCGCCATGCTAGTGCGACATCAGAAGCGGCATCGACACGTTGTGGATCAGATCCTCGCTGACGCCGCCGAGCAGGCCCTCGGCCAGCGGAGAGTGGCCGTAGGCGCCGGCGACGATGAGATCCGATCCCTGCCGGTCCAGGCAGGAGAACAGGGCGTCCACCGGCGAGGTGTCGTCCAGGTCCGGCCAGGTGAACAGCTCCGCTTCGACGCCGTGCCGGCGAAGGTGGTCCGCCATCAGACGGGGAGCGGATTCGATCCTGTCCGCCGGGGGTGCGAACTCGAACAGCGTCACCTTTTCGGCACGGGCCAGAAGCGGCAAGGCGTCGTGCACCGCTCGGGTCGCCTCGCGGCTCGCATTCCAGGCGAGAACGATGTTCCGGCCCACGGGCTGCGGCCGCCAGTCGGGTGGCAGGATCAGGACGGGCACCCCGGCGGAGAGCAGGACGTCCCGAGGCACGGCTGGCAAGACGAACTCCGCGTTCGACTCATGCCGCTGCGTGGCGACGACCAGATCCGCGAAATGGGCGTAAAGCGCCTTCCAGCTTCCGGTCGAGCGGTCTGCGACTCGGAACTCACCATCGAGGCCGGCGCGGCCCAGCCGGGTGAGGAACAGATCCTGAAGGCCCGTCGCTTGATCCTTCCATTGCCCCTCGAACGCCGCCGGCGTGCTGACATCGACACCGAGCAGTCTCGCCTCGTGCTGCCCGGCGAGAGTGATCGCCAGGTCCAGACGCGTCGGGGTGTCGCCCGTCGCATCGAGAAACACCAAGATATCCTTGTAAGGCATTGGGGCCTCCTCGGCCGGCCGAGAGGGCCGGCGTCCTCTGGGATACGCATCGTCCGGACAACGGGGACGCAAGCGCAGTGGTGCCAATCTGCGACAACGGCCCCAGGACGCCTTGACCTGGCTCAATCGGCCTCGCCGCCCGTGCCGGATGACGCCTTTCGGTGGCGGTTCTCCTCGATCGTCGAAGCCTCCTGTGACGCCGAGGGGGCAGGCCGCCGACCCGCACTTAAGCGAGCTTGAGGCTGCTGGTGCCGGCCTTGAACTGATCGAAGGCTTCGATCGCGTGGGTGGCATACATCGTGGCAGGCCCCGCGCCCATGTAGATCGCCATGCCCAGCGTCTCGAGCACTTCCGCTCGGGTGGCGCCCCGCTCGACGGCGGCCCTGGCATGGAAGGCGATGCAGTCGTCGCAGCGGATCGCCACGGCAATGGCGAGGGCGATGAGCTCCTTCGTCCTGGCATCGAGGGCGCCCGTCTTGAGTGCCGCCTGCGCGATGGTGGAAAACCCCTTCATCACCTCGGGTGCCCCGCCGCGCAACTCGCGCAGGGGCCCGGAGAGTTCGCCTGTCAGCTTGTTCCAGTCGATATGCATGATGTCTCCGTCAAAGCGCTGCGATCACGTTCTTGAGTGCGGCTTGCACCTGCCTAGCCGGCTCCAGCAGCCGCGGGTTGTCGATCGTCTGCATGGAGGCGACGGGGTCGATCACGGCCACTTCCGTCCTGCCGGTGCCGAGATCCTGCACGATGATGTTGCAGGGCAGCATCGTGCCGACCTTGTCCTCGATCGAGAGGGCGTGGCGCCATCCGGGGATTGCAGGCGCCGAGAATGCGGTAGCTCCGGAAATCGACGCCGAGCTTCTTCTTGAGCGTCTCCCTGACATCGATTTCAGTGATGATCCCGAAGCCGGCCTGCTTCAGGGCTTCGGTCGCGCGCTGAACGGCCTCGTCGAAGCCGCAGTCGAGCGTCTTGGCGAAGTAGTAGCTCATCGATCCGCTCGTTCTGGGAAAACTGCGAGTGCCCGGGATGGTCTCGCGGTGGGGTGACAGGACCGGGGCCTCTGGAAGCCCGGACCGTCTCCCAGGCTCGACAACCTTGTCCCAAGGTCGGCAACCGGCCGTGGCGCACGATGGGGCAGCCCGCAGGGTGGGAGCCAGCATTCTGGTCCGGTGGACGCATCGAGCCCGGACCGGAGAAAGGCTTCTGCCAGCCGAGGGGGCTCAATCGCCGAGGACATGGCGTCGCTCCTCGAATTCGTTCTTGTCGATCTCACCATGAGCGAACCGCTCCTTGAGGATATCGATCGGCGTGCGGCTCGGCGGCGCGCGGCTGGTCGGCGCCTCTTCTCGCCATAGTCCTCCGACCCAACGGAGCAGGAGAATCGTGACGGCGATCGCCAACGAGAGCGCGAGGATCATGATCAGCGGGCCGAAGATCATGCCGCCCCATCCTCCGCCCCACCACATCATGTGCGGAACGTAGATGTATCTGTCAGCGTCGGACGGCGCCTGAGCCCATGCCGTCATTGGCCCTAGGCTGGTCAGTGCTGCTCCGGCGGTGACAATCGGGATCGAGAGCTTGGCCATGGCATTGCTCCAAAAGAGCCGTCTTCCAGCGCCGTCTTGCATCGTCGCCGGCATCCAAACCGTAAAAATGCACCTGCTGTCGCCGGGCGCGTTGATCTCGATCAAATATCCGTCGGCATTGCCGACCAGGATCCAGAGAACCTTGCACTTCGGGAAACCCGCCCTCCGGGCGATGCGCGGAGATTCGCTCAGGCGACGTCCATCCGGTTTGATCCAGGTCAAGGTGACGGTCGCCGAACGGCCTAGTGTTTGCGTTGCCCTGGGCGGCGAACTGCCGATCGAGCCGACGAGCGGCTGCCGGCAGACGGTCCCCTAGTGCCCAACGGCGACTGCTTCGCGTCGACGGTCACATGACAACGGCTCTCCGCTTCCATCGGCCGATGAGGACGATATGGCACTCTACCGCATCAAGCTGGACCTGATCCCCGCCGGCGCGCCGGCCAATTGGCGCGACTGCAGCTACGATCTTGTCGTGCCTCTCGATCGGGACGGCTATTTGAGCATCGCGGACTGGAAGGAGAGGCGTGCCGAATGCGTCGTCCGGCGGCTCGAGAACGGGCGGCCGGAACACCGCGGCCAATTGCAATGTGAGGCAGGAGGATCCTGGACGATCCGCTACGACACGGGCCGTGTGTTCGACGTGATCCGGAACCCGGATGCGCTCCGGTTCTGCGAGGGCGAGCGGATCTCGATCCAGGAGCGCGGTGGAATCTTTCGCCAATTCCGTGTCGCCCAGATACGGCCTATCCTGAATTGCGTCGCCTTTGATCATCGCCGCGGGGCGGGGCATCCCCTGAATTACCGAAGATAGGCCTCGGTCGCGTAGCGCCGCATCATGCGCTGGCTGTTGAAGTAATAGGCGATATTGCCGATGGCCTGCTTCATCATTGTGCGCCATCGGGCAGGTTCTTCGTAGTAGAGAGGCAGGACGGCGTTGTCGAGGCGATCGTAGAGATCGGCGGCATGCCGCCGGTCGTCGTCGCCATGGCCGATCGACCAGCCGGTGACGCCTTCGATGCAGGCCTCGATCCACCAGCCGTCGAGGACGCTGAGGTTGAGCACACCGTTGAAGGCCGCCTTCATGCCGCTCGTGCCAGACGCCTCCAGAGGCGGCAGGGGCGTGTTCAACCAGACGTCGGAGCCGGCGACCAGCATCTTCGCGACCTGCATGTCGTAATTCGGCAGGAACACGCAGGTGACCTTGCCCTGAAGCCGGCGGGCGATCACGTGAAGCTGCCGGATGGCGTCCTTGCCGTCGCCGTCCTGCGGATGGGCCTTGCCGGCCAGGACCACCTGGAGAGGGCGCCGCTCGGTGAGCCCGATCAGACGGTCGAGATCTTCGAAGAGCAGCAGCGGGCGCTTGTAGCCGGTCATCCGGCGGGCGAAGCCCAGGATCAGGGCATGGGGATCGAGGGCGACGCCGGTGGCCTCCTTCACGTGCCGGACGAGATCGCCCTTGGCGGAGACGTGGCAGCGCCAGACCTCGTCGTCGGACAGCTGGAGCGCGCGGACAAGAAGCTCAGGCTCGTGCCGCCACTGCGGGAAGTATCTGGTGTAGAGCTGGGCGAAGGCGGCGTGCGTCCAGGTCTCGGCATGCACGCCGTTGGTGATCGCGTGGATCCGGTAACCCGGGAACATGTGCCCGGTCGTCTCGGCGTGGCTGCGGGCCACGCCATTGACAAAGCCCGCGAGGTTGAGGGCCAGGCGCGTCATGTTGAGCCGGTCGGCCCCCGCCAGGGACTTCAGGACATCAAGCTCGACAAAACCAGGCAGAAGCCGCTCGAAGAGTTCGTAGGAGAAGCGATCATGTCCGGCGTCCACCGGCGTGTGTGTGGTGAACACGCAGCGGGCGCGGACCTCGGCGACGTCATAGGGCGGTTCTTCGGCGATCAGGTCCTCCGCCGGTATCCGCCAGCGGTTGAGCAGGTCGAGGGTGAGGAGCGCGGCGTGGCCTTCGTTGAGATGGTAGGTGTGGAGATCGAAGCCGAAGGCGCGCAACACCCGAATTCCGCCGATCCCGAGGATGATCTCCTGCTTGAGCCGATAGCTATCGTCGCCGCCATAGAGATGGTGGGTCAGCGCACGGTCGTCCCTGTCGTTCTGATCGAGGTCGGTGTCGAGCAGGAGGATGGGAACCTGATGGCCGTGCGGGCAGGTGTGGATGTAGAGCCACGGGCGGATCCAGACCGGCTTCCGCTCGATCTCGACGGCCACCATCGCATTGAGCGGCGTGCACCAGCGCTCCGGCTCCCACCAGTCCGGCTCCTCCGTCTGCCGCCCCTCGGCGTCGATGATCTGCCGGAAATAGCCCGCGCGGCTCAGAAGCGTCACGAAGACGACTGGAATCTCGAGGTCGGCGCAGGAGCGCGCGGTATCGCCGGCGAGAATTCCGAGCCCTCCGGCGTAGGTGTGCATCTCCGGCCGGACGGCGATCTCCATCGAGAAGTAGGCAATGTGCGTCCTGGAGATGAAAGGGTCGAGTGACGGCATGCTGACACCATCTGGTCGTTCATCGTGCCTGTCTCATGCTCGGCCGAAGCTGTAGGCCCTGGGCCGATGAGCCGGTCGGGAGGGAGACCGTGGCGAACAGGCCTCGCCTCAAGAACTGTCCGTCCGCAACCCATGCTTCCCGAGCAGTCTCACCGTGCTCGCCTGTGCTCCCTTCTCACCCGCCTCCTCAGTGAAGGTCACGCGGGAGCCGACGCTCAATCGGGAATAGGCATCTTCAAGCACGCTGTTGCGATGAAAATAGATCTCTTGCCCGTCCGCTGACTCCAGAAAACCGAATTCGGCGGAGGCGTCGAGGCGCACGACCTTGCCGATCGGCAGGCCTTCGTGGTGCTTCACCTGTCCGCGCAGCCTGCGAGCATGATCCTGAAGGCAACGGCGAGCCCGCTTGAAGGCATCGTTGATCGCGAAGGTCAGATCGGCATGGCGCTCATCCGCCTGAGCGGTCCGCTCGATGGCGACCTCTCGACCGTTTGGAAGGGCCAAATGGATGTTCACCTCGTAAAGTCCGCCGGTATGATGGTGGCCGCCAGGCGCCTTCAGCACGACCCGGCAGGCTGTCACACGGCCATAACGCCGCTCGAGCTTGCTGACATGCTCGGCAATGGTGGACTGGATCCGTGCGGTCCCGGCCATGCCCTGAAAATCGATCTGCACCGGCGTTTGCATGGCCGTCACCTGGTGCTCCGGCGTCCGGTCGATGGAGCGTCCGGTTCCGGCCCTCCGGCGGTGAGGATGTCGATGATCGCCGCGGACACATCCGAGAGCCGATTCTCGGCTGAAGGGCCATCATCCCGGCCGCCGAGCCGCATCGCCACCACTTCCAGCTCCCGCAGCGTCGGCCCGGGGGCGAGGATTTCAGCGATCCTGACTTCGTCGATCGCCCCAAGAACGCGAGTCAATTCATAACGACTGGTCATGAGCCCATGAGCCTTACTGATGTAGAAGTCGTTTTCTCGGAAAGTTTCGTCTGTGCTTCCCTGTGAGATTGTGTCCCGCGCCTGCAGTGCGGCTCAGTTGCGGATATGATCGCGTTTTGTAGCTCGGCCGGGCTGTTCAGGCGGCCAGTCCTGGGCATTGTTGCAGACATAACCGGGCAGGATGGCCGCGCCCCCGGATCGCGACGCCGATCTCGGCAGCTTCGACTTTCGGCTGGTGGTCGAGCTCTTGGAAATCCAGAGGCTGCCGATGCGTTGATGTCCATGGCCGACCCCCACAGGAACCGAAGGAGGCTAGGCCGCGGGGCGGCTGCAGGCTTTGACCTGGATCAAAGTGGCACGCCCTGCCCATCGATACCGTTTGGGATCTGCACGGCGGGACCTCATCTCGGCGATCCGGGAGAGCGGCTGGGGCTGCGCAACTGAGGTACGACGGGCCGTGCTGCGCCGGACGGCCGGGGAAGGTTCACATGCCTCTGTCAGCGCATAGCCGGCCATCCACGCAGTGCGACGGCGGAGGGCGAGGGCGTCGTGGTGGGAGCGCAGCATATGGACAATCGTTCGGGCGATCTGGTTCTGTCCGGCGCGCCGGGGCCATCGGTGATATCGATGCCCGAGGGCGGACCGGATGGCGGGATCCTGGCGCGAGCGTTCCTGCTCGGTGAGCGGCTTGACACCCGAGCGCTCAGGCGTGCGGAAGAGACCGCGCTGCTGCTGCCGATGACACTCCGGGTCGGGGACGGCTGGGTCGTGCTGTTCCGCTATGGCGTGGTCGTCTCCTTCGGCCTGTCGCCGCCGGCCGAGCGCGCGTTTCTCGCGTCCCTCGCGCCCGCGGTCAGCGAACCCATGCCGGCGCCGGAATGCGAGGACGTTCGCATCCTGGTGGATGGCGCGCGGGAAGAGACCGTCGACGCCGCCGGGACCATCATCGTGCGGCAGCCTTCGCTGGATCGCCTGCGGGCGATCGCGGAGATCCTGGCGCGAAACACGCTCCTGTCGCACCACGAAGCGACCATCGCGCAGCTGTTCGACCGGATCGAGCCGCTTGCGATCGCCCTGCGCCGCGAGGGCCGGATCGGCTGGCGTGACCGGGAATTGCTGCGCCAGATCGGCGATGTGCTGTTCACGCAGCACAAGATGGTCGGCCGGGCCGAGACGATGGAGAAGCCTGAGCTGCTCTGGGAATATCCGGAGCTTGAGCGGCTGTATGCCCGGCTCGAAGCGGAATACGAGCTTCGCGACCGTGCCCGGGCGCTCGATGCCAAGCTCGACCTCCTGTCGCGCAGCTGCGAGACGCTGATCGGCCTGGTCCAGGCCCGGCGCAGCCTGCGCGTCGAGTGGTCCATTGTCCTTCTGATCGTGGCCGAACTGTGCCTGTCGATTTTCACCCTGCTGCGGGCGGGCTAGACCAAGTGCGAGACCACGCGGCCGCGGGTGCACGCTTGGACGATGGCAGATCGGTGATGGATACTACGTCGCTTCGGTCTCGCCCTGGCTGTCGGCCGTCTGGTTGGAACGGAGCGCCACGGGCGCGACCGTGCGCAAGCGCCCGGGGCCTGAATCGCGGGCATCCGCACCTTCGCTGTCAGCAGCCCGCCGGGAGAGGTGCACCTCTGTGACAAAGGCTGACACCCATGACAGGCAATGCTGCGCCGGTGCCGGCGCTCAACGTCAACATCGAGGTTAGCCCCTCGCAGGGCTTGGATCACGACCTCCGCGAGAAGATCTCAATTCGCAACTTATCTTTCTTCTATGACGATAACGAGGCGTTGAAGAAAATCAGCCTGCCAATATACGAGCATCGCGTGACCGCCTTCATCGGCCCGTCAGGCTGCGGTAAGTCAACGCTGCTGCGCGTCCTAAACCGGATGTATGATTTTTACCCGAAACAGCGGGCCGTGGGTGAGGTGCTGCTTGACGGCCAGAACATCCTGTCGCCGAAGCAGGATGTGAATCTGCTGCGTGCGCGAGTAGGCATGGTGTTCCAGAAGCCGATGCCCTTTCCGATGTCGATCCATGATAACGTCGCCTTCGGCATTCGCCTCTACGAACGGCCAGCCAGGGCCGAGATGAACAGGCGGATCGAAGCGGCGCTGCGTCGCGCCGCGCTGTGGGACGAGGTCAAGGACAAGCTGAAGAAGAGTGGCAGCAGCCTGTCGATCGGGCAGCAGCAGCGCCTGTGTATCGCCCGGACAATTGCGTTGCAGCCAGACGTCCTCCTGCTCGACGAGCCGACGTCGGCGCTCGATCCGATCTCGACCGCCAAGATCGAAGAGTTGATCGACGAATTGAAGGCCGACTACACCATTGCAATCGTCACCCACAACATGCAGCAGGCGGCACGCACGGCCGACTTCACCGCTTTCATGTATCTCGGCGAGCTGGTCGAGTTCGGCCCGACAGTGGAACTGTTCACCAAGCCTAAGAACGGGCGGACGCATAGATTCATCACAGGGCGCTTCGGTTGAACCAGATTTGGAAATGGCCCTGGGATAATCCAAACTGCCTCCGCTCGCTCGCCAGCGTCTCCAATCGGGCTCGTCGTTCGGCGCTGATGATCGGCGTGTGGTGCAGGGCGGGACTTCAGGTTGAGCCCGATCCGTATGCGGGCTTGGGGCGGCGAGTAGAGCTCTATCGGGACAGTTGCCGTTGCGTTCCGAAGCCAATTGAGCCGCTACCTTCAGACGGGCAGGACATCTGATCTTTATCATGTCGCTGTAGCGATGGCTTGCGTGTGGCCCCTTCAGTCCGCTCCAGGTTGCAGGGCGCAAGACCTGGTGCCGTCGCTGCAACTTTTTCTCGCTTTGCATCGACGGGCGAGGAGGCGCCGGCCGCCCGCCGCCTACACTGATCTCGTCGGGCGGGATCAGGTCACGGATGCGGCGGCTTCTCCGCCGGCGCGAGGAGCTGGTGCTTCTCGAGCATCGCCGCCTGCCGTTCGCGCAATGCGTCGATATCGAATCCCGCGACCATGTCGCCGAACAGGCGATGCCAGTTGACCTCGGCCTGCAGCCGCAGGAAAACCGCCCCCAGTCCGATGGCGGCGCGATCCATGATCACGAATTCGCGCGGCACATCGATACCGCCGGCACGGTGCAGCTCGGCGATGACCCGCTCCGCGACCTCGCGCCCGGGCAGATCGCCGGTCAAGTCGCCGAAGGTCCGTTGCTTGTTCTCGACGAGAGGTTCGAACATGTAGCTCGCCCAGGTGTTGAGCGCGTGCAACACCTCCTTCGTCAGGTGCTGGAAGTGCCAGGTCCGGTAGGCGTGGGCCGCGAGGTCCGTATTGCCGGTGCGGACAGCCTCGTAGAGATCGATCACGCCTTGCACCAGCGCCGGCGGGAAGATCCGGACACAACCGAAGTCGAGGAGGTTGAGGCCGCCATCGGCGCGCACCGTGTAGTTGCCCAGATGCGGGTCGCCGTGCAGCACGCCGTAGTGAAAGAACGGAACGTACCAGGCGCGGAACAGTGTCTTGGCCACTTTGGCCCGCTCACTGGCCGCCGTGAGGTCCAGTACCGGCCGGCCCTCCAGCCACGACATCGTCAGCAGCCGTTTGGTGGTCAGCGGCCAGACCGGCTCCGGGACGCTCAGCAGCGGCTCGTCCCGGAGGATATCGCGGAACAGCGCCATGTGGCGCGCCTCCAGCGTATAGTCGAGCTCTTCGCGCAGCCGCGCCTCCATCTCGGCGCGAACCTGCCCCATGATCAGCGGCGGCCGGAGCTGGTGGAAGATGCGCAGGGCGACATCCAGCCCACTCAGGTCTGCGTCGACGACCGCTTCCATGTCCGGGTACTGCAGCTTGCAGGCGAGGATCCTGCCATCGTGGCCGACCGCCTGGTGCACCTGGCCGAGTGATGCCGCCGCAGCGGCGGCGTGCTCGAACCGGGCGAACCGGGTTTCCCATTGCGGGCCGAGCTCGCCGGCCATACGACGGCGGACGAAGGGCCAACCCATGGGAGGCGCCTGCGACTGCAACGAAGCCAGTTCGGTGACATAGGCGGTGGGCAGCGCGCCCGGCACCGTGGCGAGCAGTTGCGCCACCTTGACGATCGGCCCGCGCAACTCGCCAAGGTCCTGGCGCAGGGCACGGGCGAGTTCGGCAGGGTCTCGATGAGCGCCCAGGTATCGGTCGCCGGCCAGGGATGACAGGAAGCGGGCAAGAGCGAGCCCGACACGGCCATACCGCATCAGGCGCGTGGTTAAGCTGGGTCCGGGTTCGGTCATGATTGCATGCCTGTTTCGCCCGAGCCTGCGGCCAGCAACGACGGCCGCCGACGCCGAGGGCCCGGGGACGCCCGGCGGCCCGCAAGGAGCATGCGGCGCGTTGTCGACCTGCTCGGCGCAAACCCGCTGCTCGCACGACGGCACGCCGCGATGCGGGTCAGCTGCCCGATTCGCATCCGACCGGGCGCCAGGTTCGTGAGCGGACCCGCCATGACTTCCCCTTCGTTCCTTCAGGTCGCATGCGCGAGATATCGGTCGAACCATGCCCTTGCATGTGCGATCACGGCATCCATCGCCCCCGGCTCGGGGAACAGATGGCTCGCCCCCGGCACGATCTCTAGTGCTTTGGGTCCAGGTAGCCGCGCAAGCGCCTGTTCGTTCAGCTCAATCACCTCGATGTCCGCTCCCCCGACGATGAGCAGCGTCGGGACACGAATTCGCTCCAGCGCTGCGCCGGCGAGATCCGGGCGGCCGCCCCGCGAGACGACCGCACCGATATCGATGCCGAAGTTCGCTGCGGCAACCAGGGCGGCGGCGGCGCCGGTGCTGGCGCCGAACAAGCCGATCGGCAACGGGACGATGTCCGGTTCACGAGATATCCAACGGACGGCAGCCGCAAGCCGCTCCGCCAGCAAGGGTATGTCGAAGACGTTCTGGCGATCGCGTTCCTCGTCCCCGGTCAGCAGATCGAACAGCAGCGTCGCGTAACCCGCCGCGTTCAGTGCTTGCGCCACGCGGGTGTTGCGTGGGCTGAACCGGCTCGAGCCGCTGCCGTGCACGAACACGACCAACCCTGCCGCGGATCGCGGGATGCCTAGCGTACCGGCCAACCCAAGCGGTGGCATCCGCACGTCTCGTGACGGCACCTCACGGGGCTCTAGGCTACGACCGCGGCTGTCGACGTTCTTGTGTCGAGGCATGATGACGCTCCCTGCTTGGCCTGGTGGTCGCCGGCATGGTCGGGCCGGATGCGCGCTCGTCGGCAATCTGGCCACTGGGGCCGGCACTGCCTTGCACCGGCACGGGCGAGCACGCAGGCCTTCGCCACGGCGCATTAACTTTCCATCATGCTCGTACAGCAGCATTGAGCGGGATCAATTCGCCGCGATTGCGGCAATCGGTCAGGTGCTATCAGGCCGCCGAGGATGGTTCGGCTGTGACGGTCGACGTGCGCCTCAGTCCTGCCCGGTCCCCGCCCGAGCGGCCTGACTCGGCCGCAGCAGCGATGGCCGGCCGACGCAGCACTGGCAGCCACATGCTGGTTTCCCAACTCGGATCGATGAGGTCGATCGGGACCAGTCGCCAGATCGGCATGGTGTCCGTCCTTCCTAGAACTACCGAGCGCCTTGGCGGATCCATGCTCGGTGAGCATCGTTCGAACCAGCCGGTGAGCCTTCGAATGGAAGGCTGTGGCTCCGAGCCACAAGTCTCTCAGGCCCCAAGGGCGCACCGGCCTCTGATGCGGGTCTCCAGACTTCGCGTCGGGCCGGCCGCATACCTCTTCTCGGACGTCAGGCGTGATGCGCCGAGACGGCCTGCATGAGTTCGCCGGTCACCTCGCGCGGCATCGCGGTCGAAATGTCGCCAAGGCTCAGCATCCCAACCACCTTGTCGCTCTTGTCGAGCACGGGCAGCCGACGGATGTGCTTGCTCTCCATCAACCGCACCGCGTCGTTAACCTCGTCGGTATCGTGGCAGCAGCTCACATCACTGGTCATGACCTCCTTCGCGGTCAGCACCGAGGCATTTTTGCCACTGGCAATTGCACGCAATGCGATATCGCGGTCGGTAACGATGCCAATGAGCCGTCCGTTTTCATGGACCGGAAGAGCGCCAATGTCATCGTTCAGCATTTTCTTGGCAAGCGTTACGACGAATGTGTCGGGAGCAACGCATGCGGTGCCGCTGTGCATGATCTCTTTGACTTTCATCGTCGGTCTCATCTGGTGGACTATTGTTCGTCTTACTCCGGCGCATCTTGCTTGCTGGTCGGGAAGGGCTGCTTTCTTGATCGAGAGGCTGTAGAGAGCGCTCTGGCAGTTTGGACGCGATTTGCCATAAGATGGCCGAGGCCGTGCCCCCGGACCTTGATCAGGATCAATAAGGCGTTTTGATTTTTGCTTACGATGCATTGCTGGCGCGGATGCAGCGCTCCTGGATGTCTAACCTGGCGCACGGAAGACAGGTTCAGACCATGATTGGAATTGCTCTGCGCCCCTCTTTTGTTCGTCGTTAAGCTTAGAGGGTGAGCAGCGTTGGAGATGTGGAGATATTTGGTGACCTTGCTGCTTCATGCGCATCATCGGCATTCAATGTCAAGGAGATCAAGACGCTTTCCGATTTCATTGTGATATTCAATCAGTGAGTCTAGTATGTGTTTTTGTTTTACCGTTTCTTCTCCTTTTCGTTCAAGATCCGATGTAATATCTCTCTGTTTCCGAATAAGAATTCGGATCTTCTCGATCTCCTTGCAAAGTACATGGCGTTTCTCTAAGAGTCTGACTCATAAAGGGAGGCGGAGTCTGGCGAGGCGTTTGGAGAGGAGTCGGACATGGGCGATCCAGACCCAGGCTTCGGCGCTGGCGAGGGAGGCCTCGAAGTCCTTGGCGAGCCTTCGACACCGGCCGAGCCAGGCGAAGGTGCGCTCGACGACCCAGCGGCGGGGCAACAGGACGAAGCCTTGGGCGGTATCTGACCGTTTGACGATCTCGATGGTCCACCGCCCCAATCTGGCGAGCGCAGTCGCCAGCTTGTCGCCGGCATAGGCGCCGTCGGCGAACAGGTGGCGCAGCCAGGGATACAGCCCCAAGATCGAGGCCAGCACGGCCGTAGCCCCGTCCCGATCCTGGATGTCGGCTGGGTGGATATCGAGTCCGAGGAGGTGTCCGGCGGTATCGGTGACGATATGGCGCTTGCGGCCCTTCACCCTCTTGCCGGCATCGAAGCCCCGTGGACCGCCGGCTTCGGTGGTCTTGACCGACTGGCTGTCGATCACCGCGGCCGAGGGGCTGGCCTCGCGGCCGGAGGCCTCGCGCGACAGGATGACCAGTTCATGATTGATCTGCTGCCAGATGCCATCGTCGCGCCAGGCATAGAAAAACCGCTGCACCGTCGTGTATGGCGGGTAGCTGTCGGGCAGCAGCCGCCACTGACAACCGCTCGACGCGATGTAGAACAGGGCATTCACCACCGCTCGAAGATCGGTGGTCCGGGGCCGGCCCAGCCGCCGTGGTGGCGGCAGATGCGTCGATATCAGCCGCCATTCCTCATCCGTCGTGTCGCTTGAATACCGCAACCCCTTCCGCCGATACTGCGGTCGGGTGATATCAGTCCAGACCATCTTGTGCTTCGTCGTAGCTCGCAACCACGACCGAATCACAACCGACTGATATCACTCAACTCTTTTCGGGTCAGACACTAAGCTATCTTCCAGCTTATCTGTCTCTGCGATCAACAACCTCAACAGTAGACCCCGGGCTTTGCTATCCTCCTCGGACTGCAGCCGCGAATGGAAGCGCTCGATATTCTGTTCAATGACGAAACGGCCGTTGAGCATGGCTGCCTCCATCGCCATTAGGCTCCAAGCAGGGTGGGACAGGCTAGGTTGTCCATCCCGTCACGCAATATTCAGATTGGCAGGTGGCAAGAGAATAGCACTCGAGGGGTGAGCTGGCGCTGGGAGGATTTTCTCGGCATCGCCCGAAGTCATATCTCTCGATGGCCAAACGGGCCGCACCGGCCATCTTCACCCCGACGCTCCATCGGCAGCCTGTTCAGATTGTCGCAGTATGGACAGGGAATGACGATCACGCCGCCGATCGAGGTCATCGGGGCACGCCGCCGGCCGGATCAGGGGCCGAAGTCGCGACGAGATGCGGCATCGGAGCCGACAGACCGGCCGGCGTGCACCGGGACGCCGACCGCTGGCCCCGCGGGCCATCCGAAGGGTGCGGGATAGTTCGTGATGTCCGGCGTCAAGGGGCCCGCCATCTCCATCGGCGCCGCCGTCGAGGCGAAGGGCCAGCCGACACTAGCCGGCCGGGACGTCGATGCCTGGACCCCGCCTTCGGGCACCGGCCGGGAGGCGGTCGCGTCCAGGCCGAGGCCGTCCTGCCGTGCGATCGCTGCCCGCCCGCGGTCGAAGATCTCGACCGCTTCGTCGCGGCTCAGGCCGAGAGACCGCGCGGTATCCGCGAGCGAGAAGCCCTCCAGCAGGGTCAGCAGCAGGACCTGCCGTTCGGTCGGGGGCAGCATGGCGATGCCGTGGCGGACGGTCTGGCCGGGATCGGTCTCTCCGCCGTCGCCCTCACCGGCGACGGCCTCGGTGGCGGCCCAGACCTCGTTCAGGAGAGACAGCATTCTCGGATGCGGATCGATGCCGAACCGCTCGGGATCCGCGGCGGCGACATCGAGGCAGGCCTGGACGAGGGCGTCGCCGCGCTCGACCGAGCCGGCGAGATTGTGGGCATAGCGCCGCAGCCGCGGCACCAGCGACGCGAAGGGCTCGGGGATCACGGGACGTTCTCCTTCCTCTGTAGTGGTGGGCAGCCGTCAGGGTTGGATCTCGATCCTGTCTTCGACCTCGGTCACGCCGGGCACAGACCAGGCCGCGATCTCGGCGGCATCGCGCTCGAAGGCGGCGCGGACCTTGCCCGAGAGGGAGATCTTCCCGTCCGACGCGGCGACCACGATGTGCGAGGCGTCGAGATCGGCACTGCGCTTCAGCGCCGCCTCGATCTCGCGGCGGACCTCGGGGACCGACGCCATGCGGTGCGCCGGGTTGACCCGGATGGCATTGATGACGGCGACCACCCCTTTCAGCACCTCGACAGCGTGCTCGGCTTCGCGCTTGTGGCACTGCCAGTCGAGGTCGCCGGTGAGCCGGACCACGCCGTGCTCGACGGTGACATGGATGCGGCCGGCGGGGATGGTGCTGTGCCACTCGAGAGCCGCGACGGCCCGTTTCCCGATCTCCTCGTCGGAGAATTTCTCGTCGCCGGCCAGGCGGACGGTGATGTCCTGGACCACGGCCTTGACGCCCTCGACTCTCAGGGCCGCGGCCGCGGCGGCGAGCTTCTGGGCGTAGTTGGAGACATAACCGGAAAGGGTGACCACGCTGTCCCTGACCGCGACGCCGATCTCCGCCGCATCGATGCTCGGCTCGTAGTCGAGCTCCTCGAGGACCAGGCGCTGCAGACTCTTGTCCGTATCCATAGCCGACCTCCGCAGATGGGATAACAGGAGGCTAGGCTGCGGGGCGCCAAGGGGCTTTGACTTGGATCAAACCGGGCCGGGGTGGAGATCGATACCGTGCCTGCCATATCTCGTCGGCGGCCCTGTTCCGCCGAAGCCGGCAGCTGTGGGAGCACGAAGCAATGGCCTCAGCCGGGGACACGGGAGACGTCCTCCTGGTCGAGAAGGTCGCGGCGCTGGGCGATCCGGCCGCCTATCCCGAGCCCACGACGGCCGTGACGGCGGTCGAGACCCACTTCTCCTGGGTCTTCCTCACGGACAGGCTGGTCTACAAGCTCAAGAAGCCGGTGAGGACGGAGGAGATGGACCTCACCAGCCTGGCCGGCCGGACCAGGAACTGCGAGCGCGAGGTGTATCTCAATCGCCGGCTGGCACCGGACGTCTATCTCGGCATCGTCGATCTCATGGCGGGGGAGGACGGGCGGCTCCATCTGTCCGGCTCGGGACGGGTGGTCGACAGGCTCGTCCGGATGCGCCGGCTTGCGGAGGACGACTGCCTCGAGGTCCGCTTGACGCGGGGGCTGGTCTCGCCTGCGGATGCGGCTCGGCTCGCCCGTCGCCTCGCCGAGTTCCTGGCGTCCCTGCCATCTCTGGGGCCGGTGTCTCCGGTCCGCCTGCGCCAGGAAATCAACATGTCCCTCGGGGATCTCACAACCGCCTGCGACGGCTGCTTTGAGCAGGCCGCCCGCAGAGTGACGGCGCATCTTCTCGCCTTTCTCGAATATCGCTCCGACGTGCCGGCGCATGACCGTCTGGTCGACGGTCATGGCGATCTGCGACCCGAGCATATCTTTCTCGGGCCTCCGCTGAGGATCATCGATTGCCTGGAGTTTTCGGACGCCCTGCGCCGGAGGGATCCGGTCGACGAGCTGGCCGCGCTCGGGATGGAATGCGAGCGGCTCGGGGCGGCCTGGATCGGGCCGGCGCTCCTCGAGACCTACGGCCAGGTGGCAGGCGCCCCGCCGTCTCCGGATCTCTGTGCCTTCTACCGGGGTCTCAGGGCGCTAGTGCGGGCCCGCATTGCGGTCCGCCACCTCACGGAGACGCCGAACCGCGCTCCCGAACGATGGCCACGGCAGGCCGCCGAGTATCTTCGCTTGGCCGATCGGGCGGCGGCGGAGCTGACTGTGCCGTCGGGCCGTCGGCCGAGCTCGTCTGCGGCGCTCTGATCCAAGGGAGGCTGCCATGCCCGCTGAAGACACCACGGTCCTGTTCGCGCTCTCGGAAAGCCGTGCCTACGGCGAGCGCGTCGCGGATCGCCTCGGGGTTCCACTCACGCCGCATGAGGAACGGGGGTTCGAGGACGGCGAGCACAAGACGCGACCGCTGGCCGACATCCATGGCCGCGAGGTCTTCGTCATCCAGTCTCTGCATGGCGACGCGACGCAGAGCGTCAACGATAAGCTGTGCCGGCTCCTCTTCTTCGTCGGCGCGGTCCGGGATGCCGGGGCCGCGCAGGTGACGGTCGTCGCCCCCTATCTCTGCTACGCCCGCAAGGACCGGAAGACCCAGGCTCAGGACCCGACCACGACGCGCTATGTGGCCCAGATGCTGGAAGCCTGCGGGGCCGATACCGTGGTCACGCTCGACGTGCACAACATCGCGGCGTTCCAGAACGCCTTCCGCCGCCCGACCATGCATCTCGAGGCATGGCCGCTCTTCGTCGACCATTTTGCGCCGCTGATGGGCGACGCTCCGGTCGTGGTTGTGTCGCCGGATATCGGCGGGACCAAGCGCGCCGAGCAGTTCCGCCGCGGCCTCGCCCGGGTGCTGGGCCGGGAGCCGGGCTTCGCGGTCCAGGAAAAGCATCGGGGCGGCGGTGTGGTCGCCGGCGACCTTTTCCTCGGCGACGTCGCCGGGCGCACAGCGATTGTGATCGACGACCTCGTGAGCACCGGCGGAACGCTCCGCCGGGCCGCCGAGCGCTGCCGGGCGGGCGGCGCTTCGGCGGTCTTCGCCGCGGCCACGCACGGCCTCCTGATCGGCGAGGCGGCGGCGGCGCTGCTCGAGGATCCGGCCTTCGACCGCATCGTGGTGACCGATACGGTCGAGCCGCAATGCGCGGTTCCGGGGGGATCGAAGCTCGAACGCATCGACACGAGCGGGCTCGTCGCCAAGGCCGTCCGGACGATCCGCGGCTGTCCGGCCCAAGGCTAACCCCGCTGCCTGCTTGACCTGGATCAAAGTGGCGAGGGTTGCCGCCCGATATCGTCGGCGACGCGGCATGACGGGATCTCGTCCCGGACTGTCCGGGAGCGCGGCACGAACTCCCGAACGGCGAAGGCGCGCCCGCCGTGCCGCGCCGGGGCGGCTGGACCGCGATCGTCGTCCGATGGTGCCTTCGCTCCGGCGCTCTCGATCCTCTCGCTGTCGGCCCGGGCCGGCCCTGGAGGCCTCTATGCAGATCAGCTCGCCGATGTTCGACGATGGCGCCGAGACACCTCGCACATGCGCCCTCGACGGAGGAAACCTCTCGCCACCCCTGGCTTGGCGCGACGCGCCGCCGGAGACACGAAGCTTTGCGCTCGTGTGCGAGGACCCGGACGCCCCCGGACACACATGGCGTCATTGGGCGGTTTACGACATCCCGCGCGAGCAGGCGGGCCTGGCGGAAGGTCTGCCCGAGGTGAACGCCGTGCGCGGCGTCCGGCAGGCGAAGAACGATTTCGGCCATCTCGGCTATGGCGGGCCGTGCCCGCCCCGCGGGCACGGCGCCCATCACTACCATTTCCGCCTGTTCGCGCTGCCGGTCGAGCGGCTGAAGCTGTCGCGCGAGCCGAGCTGCCGGGACGTTGAGCGGGCCGCCCGCCGCCTCGCCATCGCCGAGGCGAAGCTCGTCGGCCTGTACCGGCGATGAAAGCCGTGGCCAAGAAGACGACGCCGGCGGGCCACGCGCCGCCGCGGAACAGCGAGATCGCGGACAGATTCGACGACATCGCGACCATGCTCGATCTCGAGGGCGCGAACCAGTTCCGGATCCGGGCCTATCGAAACGCATCCCGCTTCCTTCGCCGCTATGGGCGGGAGGCGTCGGACATGATCGCTGGCGGGGAGGATCTGGCGGAGCTGCCGGGAATCGGCGACGACCTCGCCGGGAAGATCCGCGATCTGGTCGCGACCGGGACGACATCTCTGCTCGACGATCTGCGGGCGAAGACACTGCCCGTCTCGCTCAACCTGATGCGCATCCCGGGGCTCGGTCCGAAGCGCATCCGGGCGCTTGTCGACGGGCTGAAGATCCGCTCGATAGGCCGGTTGCGCCAAGCCGCGGCTGAAGGCCGGATCCGCAGCCTGCCACGCTTCGGTGCCAGGCTCGAGCAGTACCTGCTTCGGATGCTTGAGGAAAGGCAGTCGAAGAGCATCCGCTTCCCGCTGTCGGTGGCGATGACCGCCGCGCGGCCGCTGGTCGCTCATCTCGAACGGGGGCCGACGATTTCGCGGGTCGTGGTCGCCGGCAGCTATCGCCGGGGGCTCGAGACCGTCGGGGATCTCGACATCCTCGCCACCGCCGCGGACCGGAAGGCGGCCCTCGACTGGTTCACCCGGTATGGCGAAGTCGCCGAGGTTCGCGCGTCCGGGACGACCCGCGCGACGGTGCTCCTCCGTTCGGGGCTGCAGGTCGATCTCAGGGTCGTGGCCGAGGACAGCTTCGGGGCGGCCTTGCACTACTTCACCGGATCGAAGGCCCACAACATCGCGGTTCGTCTGCGCGGGCGGGAGCGCGGGCTCAAGATCAATGAATACGGCGTGTTCCGGGGGAGCCGGCGGATTGGCGGCGGGACGGAGGCCGAGGTCTTCGCCGCCGTGGGCCTGCCCACGATCGAACCCGAGCTGCGGGAGAACCTCGGGGAGATCGAGGCGGCCGCGGCGGGCAAGCTCCCCGAGCTTGTCCGGCTGAAGGATCTCAAGGGCGACCTTCATGTCCACAGCACCTACACCGACGGCACCGCGTCGATCCGCGAGATGGCCCTGGCGGCGAAGGCGTGCGGGCTCTCCTATATTGCCATCACCGACCATTCCCGCCGCCTGACCGTGGCCCACGGCCTCGACTCTGCGGGATTGAGACGGCAGATCGCGGAGATCGATCGCCTGAATGCGGAGGATCTCGGCATCCGCATCCTCAAGGGCATCGAGGTTGACATCCTTCCCAACGGATCCCTCGACCTGCCCGACGGCGTGCTGGCTGAGCTCGACCTCGTGGTCGCGGCGGTCCACAGCGCCTTCCATCTCGACCGGGAGGCGCAGACGAGGCGGATCGAGCGTGCCCTGGCCCATCACCTGGTGACGATCCTGGCTCACCCCACGGGGCGGCTGATCGGAGAGCGCGAGGCCTATGACGTCGACATGGACCGGATCGTCCGGGCGGCGCGCGCCCACTGGGTCATTCTCGAGATCAACAGCGATCCGGAGCGTCTCGACCTGCGGGATGTGGACTGCCGGAGGGCGAAGGCCGCCGGTGTTCCGGTCTCGATCGACTCCGACGCCCATCAGGTCGGCGCCTTCGCCAATCTCGCTTACGGCGTCACCCAGGCGCGGCGCGGCTGGATCGAAGCGGCCGACGTCGTCAACACGCGATCACTTGAGGCGCTCCTGCGGCTGCTTGAGGAGAAAAGGGCGGGACAGCCTGCCGTCGGCGCGTCCACTGCGGCCTGATGTGTCGAGTTCCAGCAGATCCTGTTGCCTCGAGAAGGTGTGATATGTCCCAGATCTTCCATCTCGCCTATGTGGTCGAGCCGAGGCCCGACGGGTGGACCGTGGTGTCCGGGCACATGGAGGCCGGCCGCTTCGAGACCCGCCGCGAGGCCCTCCGCTCGGCGAGCCGTGATGCCAGCTTCTGCCGCTCGCTCGGTCATGACGTTTCGCTCCATGCCCGCCGGCGGGACGGCGGACTTCGCCGCATCCCTATCCCGCCCTGGGATGCAGTGTGCGACTCTTCGATCGGTTCATCGGGCTCACGCGGTCCCGTCTGATCTTGGAGGAGACCGATGGTCGCGTCGGAGAGTCCGCTTCTCCTGGATCTCTACCAGTTCACCATGATGTCCGCCTATTTCGAGCACGGCATGACGGCCCCGGCGGTGTTCGAATTCTTCGTCCGCGAGCTGCCGGCCCGGCGCGGCTTCCTGATGGCCGCCGGACTCGAGCAGGTCCTCGACTATCTCGAAGGGCTGCGCTTCGGCGAGGACGATCTGCGATATCTGGCGCAGATCGACCGCTTCTCTGCCGGATTCCTCGATTATCTCGCCGGCTTCCGGTTTTCCGGCGATGTCGACGCCATGCCGGAGGGCACGGTCTTCTTCCCCGACGAGCCGGTGATCCGCGTGACGGCGCCGCTTCCCGAGGCCCAGATGGTCGAAACCCGCCTGGTCAATCTGCTGCAGTTCCAGACGATCGTGGCGTCCAAGGCTGCCCGCATGGTGCTCGCAGCACCCGGCAAGCGGCTGGTGGATTTCGGCCTGCGCCGTGCTCACGGCGCCGAGGCCGGGCTGCTCGCGGCGCGGGCCGCCTATCTCGCGGGCTTCACGGGCACGGCCACGCTGCTCGCCGAGCAGCGCTTCGGCATTCCCGCCTTCGGCACCATGGCGCACTCCTTCATCCAGGCCCATGACGACGAGACCCTGGCGTTCGAGCGCTTTGCCCGGGCGCGGCCGCGCGACCTCGTCCTCCTGATCGACACTTACGACACCGAACGCGGAGTACAGCGCGTCGTCGAGCTGGCGCCGCGCCTGGCGGGAAACGGCGTCATCGTCCGCGGCGTGAGGATCGACAGCGGCGACCTTGCCGAGCACGCCAGGCGGGTGCGGGCGATCCTCGACGCCGGCGGGCTCGGCAAGGTGCAGGTCTTCGCCAGCGGCGGACTGGACGAGGACGATCTCCTGGCCTTCACAGCGCGGGCCGTGCCGATCGACGCCTACGGGATCGGCACCAGCCTGACGACCTCCTCCGACGCACCGGCCCTCGACTGCGCCTACAAGCTGCAGGAATACGACGGAACGCCGCGTCGGAAGCGGTCGGAGGGGAAGGCGACCTGGCTCGGCCGGAAGCAGGTTTGGCGCCGGTACGACGCCGGCGGGACAATCGCAGGCGACGTCGTCGCGCTGGAGGCGGAGCAGGAGGCCGGCCGGCCCTTGCTCCAGCCGGTCATGCGCGGCGGGCGGCGTCTGCCGCACCTGCCGACACCGGCCGAGGCACGGCAGCGCGCGGCCGGCGCGCTCGCCTCCCTGCCTGCATCCCTCCGGGGGCTGGGGGTGGCGGCGCCTCCCGTCCGGATCAGCGACGGACTGCAAAGGCTGGCCGAGGCCTGCGATCGCCGGGACCCGCCCCTGCCGCGATGAGGGAGCGGGCCTGCCGGCTCAGTGCGACATCAGCACCGGCACGGTCATGGAGCGCAGGATCGACCGCGTGACGCCGCCGAAGATCATCTCGTGGAAACGGGCGTGTCCGTAGCATCCCATCACCAGCAGGTCCGCGCCTCGGTCGGCGATGAAGTTCAGGATCTCGGTCGGGACGTCCGGGTCGGGGGCCTCGCGAATCACGACATCGGCGCGGACATCATGGCTCGTCAGATGTCGTGCGATATCCATGCCCGGGATCTGATCTCGCTTCGGCGGCGTGACCGCCAGGACGTCGACCTGTCGCGCGCGCTGCAGCAGCGGCATGGCGTCGGCGACCGCACGCGCGGCTTCTCGGCTTGCGTTCCAGGCGACAACGATGTGCTCGCACGGGACGGTCGCCGCGCCGGCACGAGGAATGATGAGGACCGGCCTTCCACCGGTCAGGGCCAGTTCCGGCGCCAGCCCGAAGGAGGTGGGCTCTCGTTCCGGGTTGCTCTGGTCGACCACGATGACGTCGGCATAGCGCCCGTGGATCGCGACGGTGTCGATGAGGTCGCCGCGGTCGGACCGCCATTCGCTGTGCCCGGCATAGCCATAGCGCTCGATCGTCGCCTCGAACCGACGCTTCGCTTCGGCGAGATCCTGGTCGTTGGCGCGCTCCAGCGCCTCGATCGCCGAAGCTGGAAGCGCCTCCATGCCGACGAGGCCGACCCAGACGTCCCGGCGGACGCCGAGTCCGATCAGCCGGGCATCCTGGCGACGGGCAAAGTCGATCGCAGCGGCAAGGGCGGGGGTGTCCTCGCTGCCGACGTGAACCAGGACATCGCGATATGGCATGGTCTCACCTCCTGAGGTCCGGGGCGAGGACAGCGCCGGCGGGTGCGCGGCCGTCTCCGCATGCCCAACCATCGGAGCTTCCCGGTCCCGATTCCTTGATCGGGATCAAACGGGGCCTTGATTGTCGCCCCCATTCCGGATAGCCGCGTCGGCGCCGGGAGCATACGGCCGTGGCGGTCTTGATCCAGGTCAAGGACGAGATCGGCACCGGCTGGAACAGTGTCCCGGCACGGTCTGCATGCAGGCAGAGCGTCGCCGGAGGAACCGCCATGTCGATCCGAGACATCGTCGCGTTGCTGCGGTCGGCGGTCTTGGCCGCGGCAGCGGTGTTGGGCGGCACGTCGATCGCGGCCGCGTCCGTCGATGCGCCGGTCGGCCTCGGTGATCGCACCGAAGTCACCCGGGATCCGCATGGCATGGCGGTGTGCGGCTACTGGCTGGGCGACGCCGCCACCCGAGACCTGGCCTGGATCAAGGAGATCGTGAAGCCGACCGAAGGCCAGCGCGCATCCTTCGATGCGCTCGAACTGGCCGTGCAGGAGGCGCAGGAGACGATGCGCGCGGCCTGCCGGGCCGGTCCATCGGACGAACCGGAGGAGTTGCCCAGGGAGGTCGAGGCGATGCTCCTGGCCTTCGCCATGATCTACCCCGTCCTCGATGCCTTCTACGGCCAGCTGAGCGACGACCAGAAGAGCCGCCTCGACAGCGCCATGGGCTGGGGAGACGGTGAGGACGAGGACTAGACGCGCGGCCGAACGGCGACCGGACGGAGCGGCCGGACCCCGCAGATTGGAGGCGCACTTGTTCAAACACATCTTGATCCCGACGGACGGGTCGCCGCTGGCCGAGCGCGCCGTCGATCGCGGCCTTCGCCTGGCCGCGGCTTTCCACGCCAGGGCCACGCTGGTGATGGTCACTGAGCCATTCCACGTCTTCAGCCTCAGGCCTATCCAGATATCGGCGACCGAGGCGGACTACGCCGTCGCCATGCAGCAACGGGGCCATGATCTCCTGACGGGAGGCATGACCCTGGCGCGGGAGCTGGGCGTGCCCTGCGAGCCGGTCGTCGTCGAGGACGAGCATCCGTACAGCGCCATCATCGACGTCGCCACGGAACGGGACTGCGACCTGATCGCGATGGCGTCCCACGGGCGTCGGGGCGTCTCTGCATTGGTGCTCGGCAGCGAGACCCAGAAGGTGCTGACGCACTCCAAGATCCCGGTCCTTGTGTTCCGTTGATCTGTCCTCGGCTGGAGGCACATCCATGATCACGATCTCTCTCGAGAAGCTTGCCTACATCGTCGCAAAGGCGCGGGAGTTCGACGCCGAGGTGCCTCCGGTCGACGACGGCTCGGGCTCGAACCCGTCGGACGACGGCAGCCGCGACATCCTCGAGGATACGCCGGACAATCCGACCTATACGGAGCTGGTCGATGCGATCGACTCGCTGAGCGACGAGGAACGCGTCGAGCTGCTCGCCCTGGTCTGGCTCGGGCGCGGCGATGTCACGCGCGAGGAGTGGCCCGAGGCGCTGGACCAGGCAAGAGACCTGCATGACGAGCGGGAGACGAGCTATCTTGTCGGCACGCCTCTTCTCGGTGACTTCATCGCCGAAGGCCTTAGCCAGCTCGGCTATTCGCTGGAAGAGTTCGAGATCGGGCACATGTAGGGCCGTCACCGAGGCGGCGGATGGTCTTTGCCTCGCATGAGCAGATAAGCCGCGACCAGGAAGCCTGCGGCGAGGACCGTGACGACGAGTCCGAGCAGGCCAGAGGCGACGGCGAACCGGAAGGCGCTCGCGGTCGAGATTCCGGCGTCAGGCAGAGGCGAGGGAAGAGGCGCCGCGTCGGGAACCGTTGCCGCCGATCCCCTGCGGGCCACCACCAGCACTGTAGCCAGGATACCGACACTAACCAGGCCGTTGACCAAACAGAGCCACGCCCAGGCGCCCCGCTCCATCCTGGCGCCGAAGGAGATCAGCGCCGCGAGAAGGCCGGCGATCGTCCAAGCTACCCAGGCATACCTCCAGCCTTCCGCGAGGCCGACGGCGATCGCCAAGTATAGAAGCCCCGAAAGGATGACGAGGACGAATCCCAGAAGACAAGCAGCGAGCAGCCGGCGGCTCATCGAACCCTCCCAAAATGCGGCCGAGAGCAAATTTTTGCCGTCCCGGGAGACGGAGAATTGACTGGCATCAATGTCCCACCGGATCGATATCGGGCGATGGCGCGGGGGTAGGCGCGGCACCGTCCGCATCATCCTCGAGCGGGATCAATCCCGCCCGGCCGCGGTCCCCGGATCGGGGACATTGCGGTGCAGCTCACACACCCAGGTCCGGGCCCCGGCATCGCTCGGTGCCCGCCAGTCGCCGCGCGGCGACAGGGACCCGCCCGACCCGATCTTCGGTCCGTTGGGCATTGCCGACCGCTTGAACTGGCTCGACTGGAAGAACCGGACGAGGAACAGCTCCAGCCACTTCAGGATCGTTGCCAGGTCGTATTCCCGGCGCTCGCCGGCCGGCACCCAGTCGGGCCAGTCGCCGGCATCGATCGTTCGCCAGGCACATTCTGCCAGGAAGGCGACCTTGCTCGGCCGATAGCCGTATCGGCTGAGATAGTAGAGGTTGAAGTCCTGGAGCTCATAGGGCCCGACGGTTTCTTCCGCCAGCTGCGAGGGGACGTCGCCGCTGCCGGGCACCAGCTCCGGCGAGATCGGGGTGTCGAGGATCGACCGCAGCGCGCCCCGGGCGTCGTCACCGAAGGCCCCGGTCTCTGCCGACCAACGGACAAGATGGCGGATCAGGGTCTTCGGTACCGAGACGTTGACGGCATAGTGCGACATGTGATCGCCGACGCCGTAGGTCGTGTAGCCGAGCGCCAGCTCGGACAGGTCGCTGGTTCCGATCACGATCGCGCCGTGGAGATTGGCGAGACGGAAGAGGTGCGAGGTTCGCTCCCCCGCCTGGACGTTCTCGAAAGTGATGTCGTGGACCGCCTCGCCGCGAGCGAAGGGATGGTCGATGTCCTTCAGCATCTGCCGTGCCGAAGGCCTTATGTCGATCTCGGCGGCGGTCACGCCCAGCGCCGCCATCAGCCTCTGGGCATTTTCCTGGGTTCTGCGGCTGCTCGCGAAACCCGGCAGGCTGAAGCCCAGGATGTCGCGGCGGGTCAGGCTGAGCTCGTCGACGGCCTTCGCCGTGACGAGCAGGGCCTGGGCGGAATCGAGCCCGCCCGAGACACCGATCACGACCTTGCCGATGCCTTGTCGCCCGGAGCCGTTGGGACAGTCCCTGGACTTGAATTGCGTAGGCCTCGCGGCAACGCTCGTCGCGCCGCGCCGGGTCGGCGGGCACGAAGGGGAAGCGATCGACCCGCCGGATGGTCGACACTTCGCCGCTGGGCGGATCGAGACGGAACGGAATCCGCCGCAGTGCCGAGAGGCGATCGCGATGCGTCGCGGCGCAGTCGTTGAAGCTGGTCGTCCGCATCCGATCCTGACGCAGGCGGTCGAGATCGAGATCGGCGAGAAGGAGCCGGGATCCTTCCGGAAAGCGCTCGCCCTCGGCCAGGAGTTCGGCGTTCTCGTAGATCAGCGCGTGTCCGTCCCAGGCGAGATCCGTGGTCGACTCGCCCGGTCCGGCCGCGGAGTAGAGATATGCCGCGATGCAGCGGCCGGATTGCGAGGCGCACAGCAGCCGCCGGTAGTCCGCCTTGCCGATGGTGGCGTTGCTGGCGGAGAGATTGACCAGGACCGTGGCGCCGGCGAGCGCTGCATCGGTGCTGGGCGGGATCGGCACCCAAAGGTCTTCGCAGATCTCGACATGGATCGCGAGGCCGTCATGGTCGGTCGCGGCGAAGACCAGATCCCGGCCGAACGGCACCTCGTCGCCCCGGATCGCGATGGTACGGGAGACGGCGGCATCACCGGAGGTGAACTGCCGCTTCTCGTAGAACTCGCGGTAGTTCGGCAGATATGTCTTCGGCACCACGCCGAGAATGCGGCCGCGGTGAATGACAAGGGCGCAGTTGAACAGCTTCGCCTCGTGGCGCAGCGGGGCTCCCGCGACGATGACCGGGCCGAGCGTCCGGCTGGCCGCGATGAGCTCGGCGATCCCGGCTTCCACGGCATCGAGGAGCGCGTCCTGGAGGAAGAGGTCATCGTTCGAATAGGCGGACAGCCCCAGCTCAGGGAAGACCGCGATCGCTGCCCGATGTGTGTCGGCCTGGCGGGCGAGATCCAGCGTGGAGGCCAGGTTCTTCGCCGGTGAGGCGATAGCGAGCTGCGGTGTACAAACTGCGGCCCGCACAAGGCCGTGGGCGTAGATCGAGCGGAAAGGCATGCGGTCGTCGGACATGGCTCGATCAGGCTCCGTTTCGTCATCCGTGACTCTGTGTCGAGAGGGCTGGCCCCAGAATCCGCCCGAGCCGATCCGGCCGTCTTGATGCAGGTCAAGATACGAGGCTCGGGCGCCGAGCTCCCGCGGGGGATACGTCACAGGGCCGTCAATGTCCCGTAGATCCGATCAGTCGTCGCGCGGTCGCAGAGCTTGGTTCCGGGGGCGAGAAGAGAGGCCCCGGCGGCCGCCACCCCGTATCCGAACGCGTCCTCGATCGGCCACCCGCGGGAGATCGCCGCCAGCATTCCTCCGACGAGGCTGTCGCCGGCGCCGACGGTGCCGCCCACGGTCACCTCTACAGCCGGCTGGTGTCTGACGGTCCGCTCCGCCACCAGGATGGCGCCGGCCGCTCCCATTGAGACCACCACGATCTCCGCGGCGCGACGGGCGACGAGTTCCCGCGAGAACGCGACTGCGGCTTCGGGTGAGCCGAGCGGTCTTCCCGCGACCGTTTCGAGTTCCCGCAGGCTCGGCTTGACCAGATAGACGCCGTGCTGCAGCGCGGCGGCAAGAGCGCCGCCCGACGTGTCGAGGACGAACCGGCCATGCCGCTGGGCAGCGATGCGCGCCGCCTGGCCGTAGAAGTCCTCGGCCAGGCCGGGCGGCAGGCTGCCGCTGCCGACCGCAATCGTCCCGTCCGAGACGAGGCGGCCGAAGCGCGCGAGAATCTCCGCGCCTTCGGAGGCCGAGACTGCCGGTCCCGGCAGCACGAACCGGTACTGGCGGCCGCCGGCCTTGTCGCGGACGATGAAGCTGAAGCGCGTGGGGGCGCTGATCGGCACGCTCTGCCTCGGCACGCGTTCGGCATCCAGGAGGATGCTGAGCCGCTCGCCATAGGGGCCGCCCACCGGGTAGAGGGCGATGGCGTTGCCTCCCAGCCGGCAGACGACACGGGCAACGTTGATGCCTCCGCCGCCCGGCTGCTCCTCGCCCGGATCGCACCGCATCTTGTGCTGGTCCACGAGCTCGGCGACGGCGGTGGTGACGTCGAGCGCGGGGTTGGGTGTGAGGCAGACGATCGGGCTCATGGCACTCCGCTTCGATCCGACGGGAGCTTTTGGGTCATGCCGCTGGAAGCCCGTCTTCCACACGATAGCCGCCAACCCTCCGGGCCGGTTTGACGCGGATCAACAGGGCAGGCTGCCGGCACGGGCCGCAGACCGGCCAGGACGAGGCCTCCAGCCGGGGACGGTACGCAATATCCGTACGCACGGAACCGGATGAGGAAGAGGGACGGAAAGGCATAGGATCGCGGCACCCGGATACGAGGGCTCATTTCAGTCTCGTCATGGCGCGTGCTGTATCTCCCCGGCACGGTTCCTCGACGTTTGCCGGCCGGTGCTGGCAAACGGCCGTTTCCGTGCGCGGACGTTCGATATCCGCACCTGACGGGCGGCTTTCCCGTCCTCAGGCGGACGATCTCGTGAGCCTGTGTCGCGAGTGAGATCCAGGCGCCTCCCGCCGATCATGACCGTGCCGGCGGGGCAAGGGGTTCCCCCCGTGACCCGGGCCATGCCATCACGGGGGAGCCACGATGGCGGCGATCGCCTTGGGCTTCGCCTCGTCGCGGCGCAAAGGCTGCACTCTGGCGGCGACGGCGCTCAGGTCGTC
>NZ_JASATH010000087.1:0-31638 GCF_038440215.1 Inquilinus sp. OTU3971
CCCCCCCCCCGCGGGGGGGGGGGGGCCTGGGGGGCGGGGTCTGCGCGCGTCCGCGCGCGAATGAGTAAGGACCGCCTCCGTCATCACCATGGCCGGGGGACTGGAGCCGTCGCAAGCCGATAGAACCCCCTCCCCCTAGCCCCCTCCCGCGAGGGGAGGGGGGACTCAAAAGGCCGTTTCTTGAAGCCTGCTGCTATCACACCCGCACCACGTGCAGGTTGCGCGGCAGCGAGGACAGGATCTCTGGCCCGTCCTCGCGCAGGATCACGATCTCCTCGAGCCGGATGCCGAAGCGGCCCGGGATGTAGATGCCAGGCTCGATCGAGAACACCATGCCCTCCTCCAGCACCGTCTCGGAGGTGGCGGTGATGTAGGGCGGCTCGTGGCCGTCGATGCCCATGCCGTGGCCGGTGCGGTGGACGAAGTACTCGCCATAGCCGGCATCGGCGATCACCCGCCGGGCGGCGGCGTCGACCTCCTTCGCCATCACGCCGGGCTTCGCCGCCTTCAGCGCCGCCTGCACCGCCTTCTCGACGATGGTGTGGATCTGGCCGTAGCCCTCCGGCGGCCGGCCGATCGCGACCATGCGGGTGATGTCGCTGGGGAAGCCGCCCTTGCGGCCGCCGATATCGACGACCACGGCGTCGCCCTCCTCCAGCCGGCGCCCGCCGGTCTGGTGGTGCGGGAAGGCGCCGTTGCCGCCGCCGCCGACGATCCAGAACGCCGGCGATGCGCCTTCCCCGCTGAAATGGTTCTTGATCACCGCCGCCAGCTCGAGCTCGGTCATGCCCGGCTTGGCCGCGGCGAAGGCGGCCTGCATGGCGCGGTCGGCGATGCCGGCATTCATCTTCAGCTTGGCGAATTCGGCGGCGTCCTTGCGCATGCGCAGGGCGCCGATGGTCCTGTCGGTGAAGCTGTGCCGCGCCCCGGGCAGGACACCGAGCAGCAGCAGGGCGAAATCGGCCCGCATCGTCTCGTCGAGCACCACATGGGCCGCATTGGTCGCGCCGACATCGGCCAGGGCGGCGGCCAGCGCGGCGTCAGGTCCCTCGGCGTCGTCCCAGGTGTGGAAGGCGATCGCCGTCTCCTCGCGCGAGCCCTCGGCGTTCAAGACCGGCATCAGGAACGCCTCGCGCTCCGGCCCGATCAGCAGCAGGCAGGGCCGCTCATCGGCATGCGGGTGGAAGCCGGCCGCCCATTGCATGTGCGAACCGGGCCCGAGCGCGACGAGATCGACGCCCGCCTCCCGCATCTTGCCGCGCAGCGCCGCCAGCCTCTTGCCCAAATCGACCGCCATCCTGTCCTCCTGCTCGCGGTATCCCGCCGCCATCGACTGCTACCCTAAGCGGCTTCGACCCGGAAGGCCTCGCGGTGGATCGCGGTGCGCAGGGCGCCGTCGGCGCCGACCACGCCGCGATACATGCCCTCGCAGTTGAAGGGCAGCGCCACGCGGCCCTGGGCGTCGACCGCGATCAGCCCGCCGGAGCCGCCGGCCGGGGCGAGCAGGGCCTGCACCACATCCTCCGCCGCCTGCTCCAGCCCCTGCCCTGCCCAGCGCATGCGGGCATCGATCTCGTGGCCGGCGGCATAGCGGATGAAGATCTCGCCATGGCCGGTGCCGGAGACGGCGCAGGTGGCGTTGTCGGCCCAGGTGCCGGCGCCGATCACCGGGCAGTCGCCCACCCGGCCCGGGGTCTTGCCGGTCATGCCCCCGGTCGAGGTGGCGGCGGCGAGGTTGCCGGCCGCGTCGCAGGCCACGGCGCCGACCGTGCCGTGCTTGCGCGCCGGGTCGCCATCGTCCGGCAGGGCCTGGCGGCGGCGCTCCAGCTCCTCCTGCAGCGCCGCCCAGCGCCGCTCGGTGCGGAACCAGGACGGGTCCATATGCTCCAGCCCCGCGTCAAGGCAGAAGCGGCGCGCCCCCTCCCCGGCCAGCAGCACATGCTCGGTCCGCTCCATCACCGCGCGGGCGGCGAGGACCGGAT
This sequence comes from Inquilinus sp. OTU3971, assembly GCF_038440215.1. Lineage (NCBI taxonomy): Bacteria > Pseudomonadati > Pseudomonadota > Alphaproteobacteria > Rhodospirillales > Rhodospirillaceae > Inquilinus > Inquilinus sp. OTU3971. The sequence continues at coordinate 1,983 of NZ_JASATH010000087.1, forward strand.
GGCGCGGGCCGCAGATGCCGGCGACGGCGCCGGCGCGCCGGTCGCGCCCGTCCATCACCGCCGCATCCATCTCGGTCTCGCCGGCGCTGGTGAAGACGGCGCCGCGGCCGGCGTTGAACAGCGGGTCCTCCTCCAGCGCCATCACTGCAGCGGTGACGGCGTCCAGCGCCGTGCCGCCGGCCGCCAGGACGAGGTGGCCGTTGCGGAGCGCGGTGCGCAGGCCCTGGTGGTAGGCCGCCTCCTGCTCCGGCGACAGCGAGTCCCGGCGGATGGTGCCGGCGCCGCCATGGATCGCCAGGACGGCGCGGGATGGGTCGGTCATGGAAGCCTCGGGGGGTCAGCGCAAAAAGGCGGTCATCGCGGAGACGGCGTTCATCCAGCGGATGGCGTCGGCGACGCTGCCGGCGGGCAGCGCCACGGTGACGCCGTCGCGGCGCTCGGCCGGCGGCAGGGTGGCGGCGAGGTCGGCCAGGGCCGGCCCGCCCATCTCCAGCTCCAGCGTGTACGGACCGTCGATGCGGAAGGGCGTGATCGCGCCGGCGCGGCGGACGGCGCGGGCCGCGCCTTCGCGCAGGGCGGCGCGGGCGGCCGGCAGCGGCAGCGACCGGGCGGCGCGGTTGCCCAGCGCCTGCTTGGTCTGGACGAACTCGGCCTCGGGGAAATGCTCGCGCAGCTCGGCGACGCAGCGGTCGTCGCCGGACACCATCGCCACCGGCACGCCCAGGCTTCCGGCATAGGCGCCGTAGATCCCCGCCTCGCCCAGCGGCCGGCCGTTCAGCCGCACGGCACGGAAGGCGAAGCCGTTGGTGGTGTGGGCCAGCACGCCCTGCTCCGACGCCCGGGCGTGGTAGCCGAGGCAGAACACTGCGGCATGGCCGGCATCCAGCCCGGCGAACATGTTGAGCGGCTTCGGCTTGCCCTGGATCAGCTCCGCCGCCGGATGCAGCAGCTCCGGCAGCAGGTTGGTCATCGGCCCGTGCGCGTCGTTGACCAGGATCCCGGTGGCGCCGCCTTCCAGCGCGCCCTCGATCGCGGCGTTGACCTCCTCGGTCATCAGCCGGCGGGCGCGTTCGTATTCGCCATTGCCCGGTTGGCCCTGCTGCGGCGAGACCACGCCGGCCACGCCCTCGATATCCGACGAGATGTAGATCCTCATTTGCGCTCCTCCGCCTCCAGCCAATCCGCGAGCGATGGCCGGCTGTGTCCGTTGCGGCCGACGGCAGGCCCGGCGGCGCAGAGCGCGTTCAGCACCGCCTCCTGCGTCGCCTCGGCCGCGGCCTGGAACAGCCGGTCGATCCGCGCCTCGTTCAGCACCCGGATCTGGGTCAGGTCGCGCTTCTGGTCGTGCTCCACCGGATCGGCGGTGGAGAAGCCCAGCGCGATGTCGCCGCTGCCATGGCCCCAGAAGGCGCCGAGCCGGGCGAGGCCGGCTCCGCAGCGCCTGGTGACGCGGTGCAGCTGGCGATGCTCCAGCGGCACATCGGTCGCCATCACCACGATCACCGAGCCACGCTCGGGCGTCGGCTCCGCAGGCGGCGCCGGACGGCGGCCGTCGGGCAGCACCAGATCGCCGGCCCGGCCGAAATTGGCCAGCACCAGCACGCCGAGATGGAAATGGGTGCGGTCGAACTTGACCCGGCGCGAGGCGGTGCCGATGCCGCCCTTGAAGCCGAAGCTGCTCATCCCCGTGCCGGCACCGACCGAGCCTTCGCCGATCTTCCCGTCGCTGGCCGCCGCGATCGCCTCCAGCGCGTCGGTCTCGGTCACCGCCAGGGCCTGGATGTCGGACAGGAAGCCGTCATTGCACTCCAGCACCACCGGGTTGACGGTGCCGGTCTCGCGGCCGATGTCGGGGTTGGCGGCGATGGCGGCGCGGATCAGCGCCGTGGCGCAGGTGCCGACGGCGAAGGTGTTGGTCAAGAGGATCGGCGTCTCGACCGTCCCCAGCTCCGTCACCTGCATCAGCCCGGTGCTCTTGCCGAAGCCGTTGATCACCTCGACCGCCGCGCGGGCCTTGCTGCGGAACAGGTTGCCGGCATGCGGCAGGATGGCGGTGACGCCGGTCAGCACGTCGCCGGCATGCAGCGTCAGATGACCCACCAACACGCCGGGCACATCGGTGATGGCGTTGAGAGGCCCGGTCGGCAGCGTGCCGCAGACCAGGCCGAAATCGCGGGCGAGACGGGCCGTCACCGATGCCTCCCTCAGGTCTTCAGCTTCGGGTCCAGCGCGTCGCGCAGGCCGTCGCCGAGCAGGTTGAAGGCCAGCACCGTGACGAAGATGGCGATCCCAGGGAAGAGGGTGATGTGGTCGGCAACGCCGAGATAGCTGCGCCCGTCGGCCAGCATCGCCCCCCATTCCGGGCTGGGCGGCTGGGCGCCGAGGCCGATGAAGCTGAGGCTCGCCGCTGTCAGGATCGAAGTGCCGATGCGCATCGAGAAGTAGACGATCACGCTGGGCAGCGTGCCCGGCAGGATGTGGCGCAGCATCAGCAGGCGGTGGCGCACGCCGATCGCCCGCGCCGCGTCGACATACACGGTCTGCTTGATCGCCAGCGTGCTGCCGCGCACCAGCCGGGCGAAGACCGGCACGCTGAACACGGCGACGGCATAGATCACGTTGTCGATGCCGGGGCCGAGAACGGCGATGACGCCGATCGCCAGGATGATGCCGGGGAAGGCCAGCAGCACGTCGCAGAGCCGCATCACGAAGCCGTCGACCCAGCCGCCATAGAAGCCGCTGACCAGGCCAAGCAGGATGCCGGCGACGCCTCCCAGCGTCACCGACAGGAAGCCGACCGCGAGCGAGATGCGGGCGCCGAAGACGATGCGGCTGAGGATGTCGCGGCCATAGGCGTCGGTGCCGGCGAGATGGGTCCAGGACGGCCCCTCCAGCACCCGCTCGTAATCCGGCGCGGCGAGGTCGTAGGGCGCGATCCAGGGCGCCAGGATGGCGACGATCACCAGCGCGACCAGGAACAGCCCGGCGATGACGCCGACCTTCTGCCGGCGGAAGCGGCGCCAGAATTCGTGCCACGGCGAGCGGACGCTCTCCGCGCCGACCGAGGCGACGGGTGCGGTGAGGGCGCTCATTGGTAGCGGATCTCCGGGTTGGCGAAGGCGTAGAGCATGTCGACGGCCAGGTTGATCAGGATGAACTCGATCGAGAACAGCAGGATCTCGGCCTGGATCACCGGGTAGTCGCGGTAGGAGACGCTGTCGACCAGCAGCCGGCCGAGGCCGGGCCAGGTGAACACGGTCTCGACCACGATCGAGCCGCCGAGCAGGAAGCCGAACTGCAGCCCGACCATGGTGATGATCGGGATCATTGCGTTGCGCAGCGTGTGCTTCCAGATCACGGCCCGCTCGAACACACCCTTGGCCCGGGCGGTGCGGACATAGTCCTCGCGTGAGATCTCGATGAAGGCGGAGCGGGTGAAGCGCGCCATCACCGCGGCGACGCCGAGGCCGAGCGCGATCGACGGCATGACGAAATGCTGCCAGGTGCCGTAGCCGCCGGTCGGCAGCCAGCCGAGATCGACCGAGAACACGCCGATCATCAGCAGGCCGAGCCAGAAGGACGGGAAGGAGATGCCGGAGACGGCCAGGACCATGCCGCCATAATCCTGCCAGCGGCCGCGCTTGACCGCGGACAGAACGCCGATCAGCAGGCCGACCGCCACCGCCCAGACCATGCTCACCACGGTCAGCCACACCGTCGGCATCAGCCGCTCGCCGATCTCGTCGGCCACGGCCCGGCGGGTCTTCAGCGAGGTGCCGAAATCGGCCTGCACGACATTGCCGAGGAAGGTCAGGTACTGCTCGGGCAACGGCTGGTCGAGGCCGAGATCGGCGCGCACGAGTGCGATGTCCTCCGCGGTCGCGTCCGGCCCGGCCACCAGCCGCGCCGGGTCGCCGGGCAGCATGTGGACGAAGCCGAAGACCAGGAGGGAGATGACCAGCATCACCGGGACGATGCCGAGGAGACGCCGGATCAGATATTGCAGCATGAGGACTCCGAAGACCGCCCGCCCTCAGACCGAGCCGGAGGGCGGGCGGCGAAGGCTTACTGGAACGCCGCGTCCTCGACGATGTAGGCGCGGTCGGGCAGGACGTAGACGCCGGACAGGTCCTTGCTCCGGGCGCTCAGCACGTGGTCGACGCCGAGCGAGATCCAAGGCGCGTCCTGCCAGATCAGGCCTTGAGCCTTGGCGTAGGCCTCGGCCCGCTTGCCCTCGTCGGCCGTGGCGACCGCCGCCTCCAGCGCTGCATCCACCTCCGGGTTCGAGTAGTAGGCGACGTTGAACAGCTTCGGCGGGAAGCCCTTGCCCCACAGCAGCGGCCGCAGCGCCCAGTCGGCGTCGCCGGTCGAGGACGACCAGCCGCCGTAATACATCTGCACCGTCGCGTCCTCGGGCGTCTGCACGCCCCAGACCTTGTCGGAGAGGACGCCGGATTCGAGCGGCGTCACCTGCGCCTTGACCCCGATCTGGGCCAATTGCTGCTGCAGGAACTGGGTCGCCCGGATCGCCGTGGTGTTGTTGCCGGACCACAGCACGGTCTCGAAGCCGTCGGGATAGCCGGCCTCGGCCAGGAGGGCCTTGGCCTTCTCCGGGTCGTAGGGCCAGATACCCTGCTTGGCGTAGAATTTCAGCTTCGGCGGCATCGGCGAATCCGCGGGGTCGCAGAAGCCGTTCAGCACCACCTTGCAATAGGCATTGCGGTCGACCGCGTAGCTCAGCGCCTGGCGGACGCGGAGATCGTCGAACGGCTTCTTGTGGGTGTTCAGCGCCACGTACCAGTTCACGATCGACGGCGCGTCGACGATGGTGAGGTTCGGGTTGCGCTCCAGCACCTTCATCATTTCCGACGGCACCGGGGTGATGAACTGGGCCTCGCCGGCCTGCAGCATGGCGACGCGGCTGCCGTTCTCCGGCACGCTGCGGATGGTGACGCCGTCGACCTTCGGCTGGCCGGGCTTCCAGTAGGCCTCGTTCTTCACCGCCTCCAGCGTGTCGGCCGACCAGGACTTGAACTTGAACGGGCCCGTTCCGACCGGGTTGCGGCCGATGTCCTTGCCGTATTTCTCCAGCGCCGCCGGGCTGATGATCATCGCCCCGGCATGGGCCAGGTTGTTGACCAGCGCGCCGAACGGCTCCTTCAGCACCACCTTGGCGGTGGCGTCGTCGACCACCTCGACATGGTCCAGCATCGACACCAGCGACTGGCGCTTCAGCTTGTTCTCGGGGTTGGCCAGGCGCTCGAGGCTGATCTTCACCGCCTCGGCGTTGAAGTCGGTGCCGTCGTGGAACTTGACGCCCTTCCGCAGGTGGAAGGTGTAGGTCTTGGCGTCGTCGCTGACCTCGTAGCTCTCGGCCAACAGCGGCACCAGCTGCATGTTCTGATCGAAGCCGTAGAGGCCCTGGTAGAACAGCCGCGTCGCCGCCTGCGACGCCGTCTCGTTGATGTTGGACGGGTCGAGCCCCGTCAGGTTCTGGTCGATGCCGACGACCAGGGGCTTGGCCATCGCCGCCCCCGGCAACGCCATCAGCGCGGCCACGGCGCAGGCGGCGAGGTGCCGTTTCCAGCTTTGCATCGTTTTCGTCCTCCTCTGTTTCCTCTGATTCACAATCGTCCGGGCCGGTTCAGTCGAAGTCGCCGACCCGGTGGCGGGCCACGAAGTGCCCCGGCCCGACGGGCTCGAGCGGCCGCACCAGCGGGCCGTCCCCCAGTGCCCGGATCGGGCTCGGGATCTCGCCCTCGATCAGGCTGGCGTCGCGGTTGCGCCGGGCGGGATCCGCGACCGGCACCGCCGCCATCAGCCGACGGGTGTAGGGGTGCTGCGGGCTCTCGAACACCGCCTGGCGCGGCCCGATCTCGACGATCTGGCCGAGATACATCACCGCGACGCGGTGGCTGACCCGCTCCACCACCGCCATGTCGTGCGAGATGAACAGGTAGGACAGGCCGTGCCGCGCCTGCAGCTCCATCAGCAGGTTCACCACCTGGGCCTGGATCGAGACGTCGAGCGCCGCCACCGCCTCGTCGGCGATGATCAGCTTCGGCTCCGATGCCAGGGCCCTGGCGATGCAGATGCGCTGGCGCTGGCCGCCCGAGAACTCGTGCGGGTAGCGCCTGGCATGCTCCGGCCGCAGCCCGACCTGGGTCAGCAGGTCGGCGACCCGCTGCTCCACAGCCTTGCCCTTGGCCAGGCCGTGGGTCAGCAGTGGCTCGGCGATCGAGAAGCCGACCGTCAGCCGCGGGTTGAGCGAGGCGAAGGGGTCCTGGAACACATACTGGATCTTCTGGCGCAGGCGCCGCCGCTCCTCCGCCTTCATCTCGGCCATGGCCCGGCCCTCGAAGCGGATCGAGCCGGCCGAAGGCTCCAGCAGCTGCATGATGGTGCGGCCGGTGGTGGACTTGCCGCAGCCGCTCTCGCCGACCAGGGCCAGGGTCTCACCCGGCTGCAGGCCGAAGCTGACCTGCTCCACCGCATGGACGCGGGCGACCAGCCGGCCGAACACACCGCGGCGCACGTCGAAGCGGGTCGAGAGCTTGTCGACCTCCAGCAACGGGCTGCCGGCATGCACCGTGTCCTGCGGCGCCGGCGGTGGCTCCCGCGATCCGTCGACCCGGACCAGCGGGAAGCGCGCCGGCAGCGGCTGGCCCTGCAGGCTGCCCAGCTTCGGCACCGCCGACAGCAGCGCCCGTGTATAGGGGTGCTGTGGGGCGGTGAAGATCCGCTCGGTCGGCCCCTCCTCCACCTTGCGGCCCTGATACATGACCACGACGCGGTCGGCGACCTCGGCCACCACGCCCATGTCGTGGGTGATGAACATCACCGCCATGCCCATCTCGCCTTGCAGCTGGCGGATCAGCCGCAGGATCTGGGCCTGGATGGTGACGTCCAGCGCCGTGGTCGGCTCGTCGGCGATCAGCAGGCTGGGGCGGCAGGACAGCGCCATGGCGATCATCACCCGCTGGCGCATGCCGCCCGACAGCTGGTGCGGGTGGCGGTCGAGCATCCGCTTCGCCTCCGGGATCCGCACCCGCTCCAGCATGCGCAGCGCCTCGGCCCGCGCCGCCTTGGCGTCCTTGCCCTGGTGCAGCATCACCGCCTCGGCGATCTGGTCGCCGATGGTGAAGACCGGGTTCAGCGACGTCATCGGCTCCTGGAAGATCATCGCGATCTCGTTGCCGCGCAGGGCGCGCAGCGCCTCGGCCGGGGCCTTGGCCAGGTCGCGCACCGTGCCGTCGCGGCCGCGGAAGCGCACCGAACCGCGGGCGATCTTCCCGCCGCCATAATCGACCAGCCGGATCAGGCTGAGCGAGGTGACCGATTTGCCGGAGCCGCTCTCGCCGACCACCGCCACGGTCTCGCCCGGCGCAATGGCGAAGCCGAGATTCTCGACCGCGGTGACGATGCCGTCATCGGTCGGGAACTGGACCGTCAGTCCCTCGACCTCGATCAGCGGTGCTGTGGTCATGCCGGCAGACCGACCAGGCTGTCGAAGGCGTCGCGCACCCGGCGCCACACCGGGCCAGGCCGGCCGGAGCCGACCGCGGCACCGTCCAGCCGCACGATCGGCGCCAGCTCCTTGGTGGTGCTGGTGATCCAGATCTCGTCGGCCGCGCGAAGCTCGGCCTCGGCCACGTCGCGCTGCTCCACGGCGATGCCGAGCTCCTCGGCCAGGCGGATCGCGATGCGACGGTTGATGCCGTCGAGGATGCGGTGGTCGGCGACCGGCGTCGCCACCCGCCCGTCCTTGACGACGAAGACGTTGCTGGCGGCGCATTCGCTGACCAGCCCGTCGCGGATCATCACCGTCTCCAGCACCCCGGCCTCGGCCGCCTGCTGCGCGGCGAGGACGGAGGGCAGGAGCGCGATCGACTTGATGTCGCAGCGCAGCCAGCGGATGTCGGGGGCGGAGACCAGGGCGAAGCCGTCCTCCTGCTGCGCCCGAGTGAGGCGCCTCAGCACGCCGGCGAAGGCCAGGATGCTGGCCTGGGACGCAGCCGGGAAGGCATGGCTGCGCTGCGCCGGGGCGCCCCGGGTGACCTGCATGTAGATGGTCGCGGCCGGGCGCGGCGCGATCTCGGCAAGCTGCCGGAACACCGTGGCGAGGCCGGCGCGGTCGAGGCCCGGGTCGATCCGCACGGCGGCGAGGCTGCGGGCCAGCCGGTCGAGATGGGCCTCGAGCTCGAAGATCCGGCCGTCATAGACCGCCACCACCTCATAGGCGCCGTCGGCGAAGAGATAGCCGCGGTCAAGCGGCGAGACCTTGACCTGGTCGAGCGGCAGGTAGGTTCCGGTCCAATAGGCCAGGGTCATCGTCGGCGTTCCGGGGCTGAGGGGCGGGGACGGCGCGCGGGGGCGTCGTCGACCAGGAGGAAGGGCATGATCTGCTCGGTCAGCTCGGCCGCGTCGGCGATGGTGCCGCGGCGCTGGGCCACGGCCCCGGCCAGTCCTTCGGCGAGCGCCATCACCGCGATGGAGGAGCCATGCAGCACGCCGTGCTCGGCCGGGCCGAACAGGGCGGCGTCGCTGTCGGGTACCAAAGGCGAGGCCGGCCCGTCGGTCAGGGCCAGGGCGCGCAGGCCGCGCACCTTGGCCTGGCGCAGCAGCTCGATGGTGGTGCGCGAATAGCGCGGCACCGAGATCGGGATCAGCAGGTCGCCGGGGCCGAGGCGGAGGAGATGGCGGACCATGCGCTCGGTGCCGCCGCTGCCATCCATCAGCTCGACCGAGGGGCAGTAGGGCTGCAGCAGCTCGGCCAGGAAGCGGGCGGTGACGGCGCTGACACCGAGGCCGAGCGGCGCCACCCGGCGCGCGGCCAGGACGAGATCGACCGCGCCGGCGCAGGCCTCGTCGGTCAGCAGCGCCGCGGCCTGACCGAGATTGGCGGAGACGCCGTCGATCGACCGGCGCAGCACGGCATGGGCCGATTCGCCGCCCTGCTGCGTCGCCCGCAGCTTCTCGACCGGGGCCAGAGCGCGCTGGAACTGCTGCAGCAGCTCGGCCCGGAATTCGGGGAAGCCGCCGAAGCCGAGGCTGCGGGCGAAGCGGTTGGCAGTGGCGACCGAGACGTCGGCGGCGCCGGCCAGATCCTCGATCCCCATGGTGGCGGCGCGGAACGGGTGCTCCAGGACGAAATCCGCGACCCGGCGATGCGCCGGCGAGAGCGACTCGACGCTCTGCGCCAGCCGGTTCATCAGGGTCTGCGGCAGGTCCTGGGCCATGCGGAAGCGAGCAAGGAATGGAAAGGCCGCGGGGCGGCGGGATGAAAATTCTTCTGTCATCCGATGTGACGGATGTAAAGATTTTTTCAGACGCAGGATAGGACTGGTGGCCTCGGCCGCGCCGCCGGCCCGGCCGTCAGAACTCCATCAGCACGCTCTTGTGGCGCAGATTGGCCTCGACCGCCTGGCGCCCCAGGTCCTTGCCGATGCCGGAGCGCTTGTAGCCGCCGGTCGGCAGGATGAAGTCCGCCGTGCGGCCGTAGCGGTTGACCCAGACGGTGCCGGCCTGCAGCCGGCGCACCGCCCGCATGGCGCGGCCGAGATCCGCGGTGTGAACGCCGGCGGCGAGGCCGTAGTCGGGGTGGTCGGCCAGGGCCAGCCCCTCTTCCTCGTCGTCGAAGGCCTGGACCGTCAGCACCGGGCCGAAGATCTCCTCGCGCACCGCCGGCATGTCGGGGGTGACGTCGGTCAGGATCGTCGGCTCGTAGAAGGCGCCGTCCTGGATCGCGGCCAGGCGCCGGCCGCCGATCACGGCCTTGGCGCCCGCGGCCAGGGAGCGGCGGACGATGCCGTCGATCCGGTCGGCCTGCGGCGTCGAGATGATCGGCGAGAAGCTGGTGTCCCGGCGCCAGGTCGGGCCCGGCCGCACCTCTGCGAACAGCGCCATCAGCCGCTCCACCATCTCGTCCCGCAGCCGGCGCTGGACGATCAGGCGCGAGCCGGCGACGCAGACCTGACCGGCATTGCCGAGAATCGCGGCGGCGACCTGGCGGGCGGTGCGGTCGGCGCTCGGCGTGTCGGCGAAGACCAGCTGCGGGCTCTTGCCGCCGAGCTCCAGCGTCACCGGCTTCACCCCGCTGGCGGCGCTGGCCGCCATGATCGCGGCGCCGGTCCGGGTCGAGCCGGTGAAGGAGATCTTGTCGACCAGCGGATGGCGGCAGAGAGCATCGCCGGTGACGGCGCCGGTGCCCTGGACCACGTTGAAGATGCCGGGCGGCACCCCGGCCTCGACGGCCAGCTGCGCCAGCAGCACGGTGGAGAACGGTGTCAGCTCCGACGGCTTGAGCACGATGGCGTTGCCGGCGGCCAGCGCCGGCCCGGCCTTCCATGACGCCATGCTGAGCGGAAAGTTCCAGGGCGTGATCGCGGCGACCACGCCATAGGGTTCGGAGATCACCAGGCCGAGGTTGTCGCTGCGGGTCGCCGCGACCTCGCCGCCCAGCTTGTCGGCATATTCGGCGAAGAAACGGAAGCCTTCCGCCGTGCTGGCCACGTCGACGGCCAGGGCCTGGGCGATCGGCCGGGTGGAGCCGAGCGCCTCGAGCCGCCCCAGCTCCTGCGCCCGCGCGTCGATCAGGTCGGCGAAGCGGCGCAGCACCCGGGCCCGCTCGCGCGGCGCGCGGCTGGCCCAGTCGGTCCGGCGCTGGGCCTCGGCCGCGTTGCTCACCGCCCGGTCGACCAGCTCGGCGGAGGCGACCGGCAGCTCGGCATAGAGGACGCTGTCGGAGGGGCGCCGGACGCCGATCGTCTCGCCCTGCCCCGCGACGAGGGCACCATCGATGAAGTGGCCGGCAGGGATGGCGACGGCAGTGGGATCGAAATCGAGCATGATCAGTATCCCGCCGCCCAGCGGGCGAGGTCGGCCGCACTCTCGGCACCGTCGAACATGGCGACGATGCGCTCGCCCAGCAGCGGGCCGAACTTGAACATCTGGCCGTCGCAATGGGTCACCACGAGGCCGCGCCCGGCCTGGTCGAGCCTGAAGCGGCGCGAGGCGTCGAGGACGTAGTAGCCGACCTGGATCCGGGTCGGGCGGTAATCCGCGGCGTCCCGGAGATAGGGCCGGAACGGCGCCAGGATCGCCTCGCCCTCGATGGCGAGGTCCGAGCCGAAGCCGTCGACCTCCGGCCGGGCGCGACGCCGGTGCGGGCCGTGGCCGAATTTGAGGCCGGCGCCGCGGCGGTCCGGCAGGGTGTAGCCGCCATGGTCGCCGAGGGTGACGATGGCCGGCGCGTCCCGCCAGGACTGGGCGAAGCGGGCCGGCGGCTCGACGTAGCACAGGCCCTGCCGCCAGGTGGACGCGTCGCCGTAGCGCTCCGGCATCAGCGCCGGCAGCCAGGCGCCGGCGGCGACCACCAGGATGTCGCCTTCGACCGTGCTGCCGTCGGCCCGCACGGCAACGGCGCGCTCCTGGTCCACCCGGGCGATGCGGCAGCCGCCTTCGACCACGGCCCCGCGCTCGGCCACCCAGCGCGCCAGCTCGGTGACGATGCGGCCGGCGAAGAGCGGCCCGCCCGGCGAGGCGACGACACCCCAGGCGCCGTCCGGCAGTTGGAGGTGCGGGCACAGCCGCTCCACCCCCGCACGGTCCAGCACCTCATGCGCGATGCCGATCTCGCGGAAGCTCTCCAGCGTCTGGGCGGCGTAGTCGCCGGCCTCCAGCGAGATCGCGATCGCGCCGGTATCCTCGAACTGCTCGCTGCCGATGTCGTCCCAGACCCGCGACCAAGCCTCGAAGGCGGGCGCCACCATGCGGGTGTAGCCGAGGGCCGCGCCGTAATGGTAGCGGATCATCCGGTGCCGGTCGTAGGAGGCGCCGTGCGGGTTCGGCACCTCGCCCTGCTCCAGCAGATGCACCTCATGCCCGCGCTGCAGCGCCGCCCGCGCCACGGACAGACCGACGATACCGGCACCGATGATGACGACACGAGCCATGGGATGCGCCCTGTTTTCCACTGAGACTGATTGAGAGGGCGATCCGGTGAAGGAACAGAACCCACATCTGTCATGCCCGGGCTTGACCCGGGCATCCAGAGGGTGTCGACACCTCCTGGATTGCCGGGTCAAGCCCGGCAATGACAAAAGGGGCGGTCTGTTCTTAACCCAATCGTCCCCATTGCCTGCCACCGAGGCTAGACCGGCCGGCGCGGCAGATGCTGCCATGGATGCGCGCCGCTTTGGTGCATCCGCATGGTGCGCCGCCGGCTTTTCGGCCGATCGTGCCAGGATGGGCGGAGCAAGCTGAGGGCACGCGGCCCGACCAGAGACAGCGGTGATGACCCAGGACACCCCTCCCCCGACCTTGCGCCCGATGACGGAGCAGGACCTGCCGGCGCTGCACGCCCTGACCGTGGAGGTCGGCTGGGCGCACCGGCCGGAGGATTGGCGCTTCGTGTATGAGGTCGGCGACGGCGTGGTGGCCTGCGACGGGGCCGGCCGGGTGATCGGCTCGGCCCTGTGGTGGCCGTTCGGCCCGGATTTCGGTACGGTCGGCATGATCATCGTCTCGCCGCGACTGCAGGCAAAGGGCACCGGAAGGCGGCTGATGCAGTGGCTGTTCGGCCGGGCCGGCGACCGCGTGCTGCAGCTCAACGCCACCCCGGCGGGGCTGCGGCTGTACCGGTCCGAAGGATTCCGCGAGATCGGCCGGATCCACCAGCACCAGGGATCGGTGCAGCCGCTGCCAGTCGTGGCGGCGGCCGGACGGGTGCGGCCGGTCGCGGCCGAGGACTGGCCGCGGATTCGCGAACTCGACCGGGAGGCTTATGGCGCGGAGCGGTCGGCGGCCTTGGACGGGCTCGCCGTCCGTTCGGTCGGTTATGGCTATGAGGCACATGGCGAGCTGCTCGGCTTCAGCCTGTGCCGCCCGTTCGGCCGCGGCCATGTCGTCGGCCCGATCGTCGCGCCGAACGAGGCCTCGGCTGTCGCCCTGCTGCAGCCGCATCTGGAGGAGCATGCCGGCCGTTTCCTGCGGGTCGACACGCCGGATGACGGCGCCTTCGCTGACCGCCTCACCGCCGCAGGCCTGGCGCGGGTGGACACGGTCGTGACCATGCGGCGCGGCGACCGGCCGGCGCCATCGGCGTCCGCGAGGATCTTCGGGCTGATCAACCAGGCGCTGGGCTGAATCATGAGCCGCCCGACGCTGCTGTACAAATCCGACCCGGTCCGGGGCGCGGTCTGGGACCGGGTGCTCCGGGAGGAGGCGCCGGACATCGCGCTCGAGGTCTGGTCGCCCGATGCGCCACCGTCCGACGCCGCCTATCTGGTGGCCTGGATTCCGCCCGAGGATCTGGCGCGGTCGGTGCCGAAGCTGGAGGTGCTGTTCGGCCTCGGCGCCGGGGTGGACCATCTGGCCCTCGACCACCTGCCGCTGCGGGTCCAGGTCGTGCGCATGGTCGATCCGGACCTCACCCGGTCGATGGTCGAATACGTGCTCTACGCCGTGCTGGCGCTGCACCGGGACATCCCGGCCTATCTCACCGACCAGCGCGAGGGCCGCTGGGCCCCGCGTCCGGTGCGGCGCAGCGCCGACCGCACGGTCGGGGTGATGGGCTTGGGCGTGCTCGGCCGGGCCGCGGCCGAGGCGCTGCGCGACCTCGGATTTTCCGTGCGCGGCTGGAGCGCGTCGGAGAAATCGATCCCGGGCATCACCGGATTCGCCGGCCCGGACGCGCTGCCGGGCTTCCTGGGGTCCTGCGAGATCCTGGTCTGCCTGCTGCCGCTGACCGACGCCACCCGCGGCCTCCTGGATGCCGAGGTCTTCAAGGCCCTGCCGGCCGGGGCCGGGCTGGTCAATGTCGGCCGCGGCGGACATGTGGTCGAGGCCGACCTCCTGGCGGCGCTGGAGAGCGGCCACATCTCGGCCGCGATGCTCGACGTGCTGGCGACCGAGCCGCCGCCGCCCGACCATCCGCTGCTGCAGCATCCGCGCGTGATGCTGACGCCGCATGTGGCCAGCGCCACCCATCCGGACTCGGCGGCCCGCCAAGTGATCCGCGCGATCCGCCGGCATCGGGACGGACTGCCGATGGAGAACATCGTCGACCGCCGACAGGCGTACTGACCCTAAGCGAACAGGCTCATCAGCGGCTGTTCGGTCTTCCGGACCGGGGTCTTGATCACGATGTAGCTGAAGTATTTCGAGATCCCCACCGGGCGCTCCAGCAGCCCCTCCATCACCTCCTGGTAATGCGACAGGCTGCGGGTGACGAACTTCACCAGATAGTCGTAGCCGCCGCTGACCAGGTGACATTCCATCACCTCGTCCAGGCCGCGCATCGCCGCCTCGAACCGGGTGAAATAGGGCATCGTCTGGTCGGCCAGCGTGATCTCGGTGAAGACGGTGACGGTCTCGCCCAGCTTGGCCAGGTTGAGATGGGCGCCGTAGCCGCTGATGTAGCCCGCCTGCTCCAGCCGCTTGACCCGCAGCAGGCAAGGGCTGGTCGACAGCCCGACCGCATCCGCCAGGTTGACATTGGTCATCCGCCCCTGGCGCTGCAGCTGCACCAGGATCCGCATGTCGATCTGATCGAGCCTGTTGCCGGTCGGGTTCACGAGGATGCTCCTACTCGGCGGCGACGCCGGTCTTGCCCTGCCGCAGGGCGTTGGCCTTGTGCAGCGTGCGGACCGGGTCGCCGAAATGCCGGTCCAGCTCCTTCAGCGCCGCCTCGGCATCGTCGCCGCCGACCAGGTCGGCCAGCAGCTTGTGCTCGTCGATCAGCGCTTTGTTGCCGCGATAGCCGCCCATGAGCTTGTGCAGGCACAGCATGGTCTCGGCCTGCAGCGTGGCGTAGCCGCGGGACAGCCGGTGGCTGCCGGCGGTGTCGACCAGCTCGCGGTGGAACTCCAGGTCCAGCTCGGCGGTGCGCGACCAGTCCTCGCGCCGGACCGAGGCCTCCATCTGCCTGACCACGGCCTTCAGCTTCTTCGCCAGCGCGGCACGGTCCGGCAGGCCCATCACCCGCCGCAGGGCGACGAGCTCGAGCGATCTGCGGACGAAGTAGATGTCCTGCAGGTCCTCGTCGGTCAGCTCCGGCACGAACACGCCACGATGCGGCTCGCTGCGCAGCAGCCCTTCCTGGATCAGCCGCTGCAGCGCCTCGCGCACCGGCCCGCGGCTGACGCCGAAGCTGGCCGCCAGCTCCATCTCGTTGAGCTGGGCGCCGAGCGGGAAGGTGCCGTCGAGGATCGAGGCGCGGATCTGTTCGCTGACCTGGCCCGACAGGGTCGTGCGCGCCAGCCGTTTCACCTTCCCACCATTCGCCTGTGCCATGCGCTGCCTCGCCTTCCGTGATGCCCCGCTCAATGCAGGACGTCCTGCAGCCGATAGTAAGCGCCCACCAGGGGCAGGAACCAGGGGGGCCCGAAATGGCCGGGCACCGCCGGCCAGTCGAGGTCGCGGAAGACGTTCGCCTCTGACCGGCCGCTCATCACCTCGGCCATCACCGCGCCCATATGCGTCGCCATCTGGGTGCCGTGGCCGCTGTAGCCCATCGAGTAGTAGAGGCCGTCATGCACGCCGGCCCGGGGCAGCCGGTCGGCGGTCATGTCGACGATGCCGCCCCAGCAATAGTCGATGCGCACGTCGCCGAGCTGCGGGAAGACCATGCGCAGCGCCCGCTGCAGCACCTTGCCGCTCTTGGCGTCGGACAGCGGGCTGGACACGGCGAAGCGCGCCCGCCCGCCGAACAGCAGCCGGTTGTCGCCGGTGATGCGGAAATAGGTGCCGACATTCTTCGAATCCGTCGCCATCCGGCGGGTCGGCATCAGCTCGTCCACCACCGCCTGCGGCAGCGTCTCGGTGACGATGACGAAGCTGCCGATCGGGATGACGCGGCGCCGGAACCAGGCGAAAGGGCCGGCGCGCGACGGGCCGGTCGCCAGCAGCACCTGCGACGCCGTCAGCCGGCCGCGGGCGGTCACCACCTCATGGGCGTGGCCGTTGCGCCGCTCCAGCGCCGACACCGGCGCGTCCTCGAAGATCGCGGCGCCCCGTGCCGCCGCCGCCTCGGCCAGCCCCTTGGAGAAGCGGCCCATATGCATGCCGGCGCTCTTCCGGTAGACGAGCCCACCGTGGAACCGGTCGGAGCCGATCTCGGCCCGCAGGTCGCCGGCCGCGACCAGGGCGGTGTCGGCGTCGACCTCACGCGCCAGCACCTCCTGCGCCCGCTGCAGCTTGTCGAAATGCTCCGGCTTGGCGGCGAGCTTGATCTTGCCGGTGCGCCGGAAGTCGCAGTCGATCCCCTCCTCCCGCACCAGGCGCTCGACCGTGTCGACCGCAGCGTCATAGGCACGGTACAGCAGCCGGGCCTGGTCGAGGCCGTGGCGGGCCGCCACGCCCTGGAAGTCGACCGCAAGGCCGTTGTTGCACTGGCCGCCGTTGCGGCCGGAGGCGCCGGCGCCGACCTGCCCGGCCTCGAGCACCGCCACCCGGGCGCCGCGCCGGGCCAGCGCCAGCGCCGCCGACAGCCCGGTGAAGCCGGCGCCGATCACGGCGACGTCCACCTTACCCTCGACCGGGCCGGCGGCGGCGCCCTGGAACGGCGTCACGGAATCCATCCAGTAGGAAGCCAGTTTCATGATCGATCCTGATCGCGCGCCCGGCCTGATCGCGCGCCCGATCAGCGCCCGTCGCGGCGGCGACCCACTAGCTTGATCACGTCACTCGTAGGATTGTCAACAATCATAACGAGAGATGGGACACCAGTCGTGCCAGCATGGCGACGCCGGAGGCCAGCTCGGCCCGGGTGATGAACTCGTCCGGCTTGTGCGCCCGGTCGATGTCGCCCGGGCCGCAGACGATCGCCGGCACGCCGGCCTGCTGATACAGGCCGGCCTCGGTGCCGAAGCTGACCGCGGCCTGCCGCGGCTGCCCCGAGATCGCCTCGGCCAGCGCCGCGAGGGGATGGTCGTCGGCGAGGTCGAGCGCCGGGTAGAGGGCGAGGGTCTCGCTGTCGACCGCAACCGACCGCCCCTCGGCCCGCATCGCCGCGACCCGGTCCTCGGCGAATCGTGCGATCGGCCGCCACAGCCCGGCGGGGTCGGTGCCCGGGATGGCGCGGGCTTCGAGGTCGAAGACGCATTCGGCCGGCACGATGTTGACCCCGGTGCCGCCGGACACGATGCCGACCTGCAGGGTCGAGACCGGCGGCGCGAAGCGGTCGTCGAACGGGCCCTGGGCCTCAATCCGCCGCGCCTCGTCCCGCACCTGCAGCATCAGCTCCGCCGCCAGATGGATGGCGTTGTCCGCCAGGTCGGGGCGGGAGGAATGGCCAGCGCGGCCGCGCACACGGACCCGCTGGGCGATCTTGCCCTTATGCCGCAGCACCGGGCGCAGCCCGGTCGGCTCGCCGACGATGCAGCCGGAGGGCGGAGCACAGAGAAGCGGCAGCCGGTCGATCAGATGACGCACGCCGACGCAGCCGACTTCCTCGTCATAGGACAGGGCGATGTGCACCGGCCGCGTCAGCCGGGCCGCGACCAGGGCCGGCACCGAGGCCAGCACGCAGGCGACGAAGCCCTTCATGTCGACGGCGCCACGGCCGAACAGCCGGTCGCCGTCCTGGCGCAGGGTGAAGGGATCGCCGGTCCAGCCCTCCGGCGCGGCCGGCACCACGTCGAGATGCGCCGACAGGATGGTGCCCGGAACCTCCGCCGGGCCGATGGTGGCGAACAGGTTGGACCGGTCGCCCTCCGGCCCCGGCAGCACGGTGCTCGCGACGCCATGTTCGGCGAGACACGTGCGGACATAGTCGACGATGGCCCCGTTCGGGGTGCGGCAGACGGACGGAATCGCCACCAGATCCGCCAGAATCTCCTCGACCGATTTCATCCCGCGCCTCCTCCCGATTGCGCCACCATCCTGCCTCGCTGCGCCAAAGCGGTCGCGCCGAAGGACGGCGCCGGTTCGGCATGTCGTGCCATCCGCGCCGCCGCAAACGGCATGATCGCCCGGCGATGCGGCGCACAGGGGGCTGGCCGTGCGGCCTGCCTCTTCTAGGATGGCCCGATCGCGGATCCCATGAGAGCGACCGGACATGGCCCTGAGACCGAAATACGTCACCTTCGACTGCTACGGCACCCTGATCTATTTCGAGATGGCGCCGGTGGCCCGCCGGATCTATGCCGACCGGGTCGACGCCGCGCGGATGGATGCCTTCTGCGCCGATTTCTCGGCCTATCGCCTGGACGAGGTGCTGGGCGCCTGGAAGCCCTACTACGAGGTGGTGCGCAACGCGCTGGAGCGCAGCTGCAAGCTGTGGCAGGTGCCGTTCCGGGAGGAGGATGCGGACGCCGTCTATGCCGCCATCCCGACCTGGGGGCCGCATCCGGACGTGCCGGAGGCGCTGGCCAGGGTCGCCACCCGCATCCCGCTGGTCATCCTGTCGAACTCGATGACCGATCTGATCCCGCACAGCGTGGCCAGGCTCGGCGCGCCGTTCCACGCCGTCTACACGGCACAGGAAGCGCAGGCCTACAAGCCGCGGATGCGGGCCTTCGAATATATGTTCGACCAGCTCGGCTGCGGCCCGGAGGACGTGCTGCACTGTTCCTCCAGCTTCCGCTACGACCTGATGACCGCCCATGACCTGCGGATCACCAACAAGGTGTTCGTGAACCGGGGCCACGAGCCGCCGAACCCCTATTACGGCTATCACGAGATCAAGGACATCCGCGGCCTGCCCGGGCTGCTGGGGCTGTAGCCGGCCACTCGAGGACGGTATCGTCTTCATTAAGATTGTTGACAATCCTACGACGACCGCCATCATATCGGACAGGAACCAGGGCATCGCGGCACCAGCGGCTGCGAGGGGCGACGCGGAACACCGCGCGTCCGGGATGCCCCGGCATCAGAACAACCAGGGGAGCTCGGGATCGGTGATCCCGCACAACAGAGGGACGGCGGCATGACGAAGATCAGCGATTTCGAAGCGATGCGCCCCGCCGATCGCTGGCGGGTCCTCGACGCGCTGCGCGGCGGCGCAACCCGGCGCGACGTGCTGGGCATGCTGGGGATGGCCGGCATGGGCCTGGCCGCCGGCGGGTCGGTGTTCACGCACGCCAGCCGGGCAATGGCCGACACCCCGAAGCGCGGCGGCAGCATCCGCGTCGCCGGCTACACCAGCTCGACCGCCGACACGCTCGACCCGGCGAAGCAGACGGCGTCGACCGACTATGTCCGCTGCAACCTGTTCTACAACAAGCTGACCCGGATCGACGAAGCCGGCGAGCCGCAGCCGGAGCTGGCCGAGACGATCGACAACGACAAGGCCACGGTCTGGACCATCAAGCTGCGCCAAGGCGTCACCTTCCACGACGGCAAGGCCCTGACCGCGGAGGACGTGGTCTATTCCCTGAAGCGCCATCTCGACCCCGAGGTCGGCAGCAAGGCCAAGGCTTTGGCCTCGGCGATGGAGGAGATCAGCGCGACCGGGCCGAACGAGGTCCGCATCAAGCTGTCGGGCCCGAACGCCGATTTCCCGGTGATCCTGGGCACCGCCCATTTCCACATCGTCAAGGACGGCACCAAGGATTTCGCGACCGCGGTCGGCACCGGCCCGTTCAAATGCCAGGAGTTCACGCCCGGCGTGCGCTCGGTCGCGGTGCGCAACGAGGGCTACTGGCGCGACGGCCCCTGGCTCGACCAGATCGAGTTCTTCGGCCTGGCCGATGAGAGCGCCCGGGTCAACGCGCTGCTCTCCGGCGACGTGCAGCTGGCCTCGACCATCAATCCGCGCTCGGTCAAGCAGCTGCAGGATACCGGCGCCTTCGGCGTCCTCGACACCCGTGCCGGCAACTATACCAACCTGATCATGCGGCTGGATGCGGCGCCGGGCAGCAGCCCGGATTTCGTCCTGGGCATGAAGAGCCTGATCAACCGGGAGCAGATCAAATCGGCGATCTATCGCGGCTATGCCGAGATCGCCAACGACCATCCGATCCCGTCCTCGAACCGGTTCTACGCCAAGGACATCCCGCAGCGACCCTTCGACCCGGACCAGGCCAAGTTCCACTTCCAGAAGGCCGGGGTGCTGGGCTCGACCATCCCGGTCGTCGCCTCGCCCGCCGCCGACAATTCGGTGGAGATGGCGGTGCTGCTGCAGCAGGAGGCGCAGAAGATCGGGCTGACGCTGGACGTGCAGCGGGTGCCGTCGGACGGCTTCTGGTCGAACTACTGGATGAAGTCGCCGGTCGGCTTCGGCAACATCAACCCGCGGCCGACCGCCGACCTGCTGCTGACGCTGTTCTACAAGTCGGACGCGCCCTGGAACGAATCCGGCTGGAAGGACGGCCAATTCGACCAGTTGCTGGTCGCCGCCCGGGCCGAGACCGACGAGGTCAAGCGCCGGCAGATGTATCACGACCTGCAGGTGATGGTGCGCGACGGGTCCGGCGTGGCCATCCCGACCTTCATCAGCAACCTGGACGCCTACACCAGCAGCCTGAAGGGGCTGAAGCCGATGCCGACGGGCGCCCTGATGGGCTACGGCTTCGGCGAGTATGTCTGGCTGGACAGCTAGGCCCTATGAACGCCCAGATCGCGAAGCTGATCGGGGGGCGGCTGGTCGTCGCGGCGCTGACCCTGGTCTTCGTCGCCGTGGTGGTGTTCGTCGCCACCCGGCTGCTGCCGGGCGACGTGGCGCAGGCGATCCTGGGCCAGAGCGCGACGCCGGAGGCGGTGGCCGGGCTGCGCACCGCGCTGGGCCTGGACCAGCCGGCGGCGCAGCGTTTCCTGCACTGGCTCGGCGGGATGCTGACCGGCGATCCCGGCGTGTCGCTGGTCAGCCGCCAGCCGATCGGCCCGCTGATCGGCACCCGTCTCGCCAGCTCGCTGCTGCTCGCGGCCATCGTCGCGGCCGTGGCGGTGCCGCTGGCGCTGGCGATCGGCATCACCTCCGCCGTCTGGCGCGGCTCGCTGTACGACCGGGTGGTGGCCACCGCCACCATCTCGGTCGTGGCGGTGCCGGAGTTCCTGGTCGCCACCGTCGCGGTGCTGATCTTCGCCGTGCATCTGCACTGGCTGCCGGCGCTGTCCTTCGTCCCGGCCCATGCCTCGCCGCTGCAGTTCCTGCGCGCCGTGGCCATGCCGGTGCTGAGCCTGACCTTCGTGGTGGTGGCGCAGATGGCGCGGATGACCCGGGCCGCGGTGATCGAGTCGCTGCGGTTGCCCTATGTCGAGATGGCGGCGCTGAAGGGGGCCAGCCCGGCGCGCATCGTGCTGCGCCATGCCCTGCCGAACGCGGTCGGCGCCATCGCCAACGCCGTGGCACTCAGCCTGTCCTATCTGCTGGGCGGCGTGATCATCGTCGAGACCATCTTCAACTATCCGGGCATCGCCAAGCTGATGGTCGACAGCGTCGCCATGCGCGACATGCCGGTGGTGCAGTCCTGCGCCATGGTGTTCTGCGCGGTCTACCTGCTGCTGGTCACCGCCGCCGACATCGCGGCGATCCTGTCCAACCCGAAGCTGCGCCACCGATGACCCAGCCTGCCCTCGATCCGGCGGAACAGCTGCCCCGGCGCCGATCGCACCGGCTGCGCCTGTCCGCATCCGGCGTGATCGGCGCCGCGATCGTCCTGCTCTGCGTCGCGGTCGCGGCCTTCGGTTCGGTCCTCGCCCCTTACGATGCCGGGGCGGTGATCGACTACGAGGTGTTCAAGCCGGTCGGCGCCGCCTTCCCGCTGGGCACCGACTATCTCGGCCGCGACATGCTGAGCCGCATCCTGCTCGGCGCCCGCTACACCGTCGGCATCGCCGGCCTCGCCACCCTGCTGGCCTGCGGCGCCGGCGTCTGCCTGGGCCTGTTCGCCGCCGCCGTCGGCGGCTGGCCCGATGCGCTGCTGAGCCGGACGCTCGATGCCCTGACCTCGATCCCGAGCAAGATGCTGGCGCTGGTGCTGGTGGCGGGCCTCGGCTCCTCCACCCCGATCCTGGTGCTGACCCTGGCCTTCATCTACCTGCCGGGCTGCTTCCGCATCACCCGGGCGCTCGGCGTCAACATCGCGGCGGAGGATTTCGTCCTGGCCGCCCGCGCCCGCGGCGAGCGGACCGGATACATCATGCTGCAGGAGGTGCTGCCGAACATGGTCGGCCCGATCCTGGCGGATTTCGGCCTGCGCTTCGTCTTCGTCGTGCTGCTGCTGAGCAGCCTGAGCTTCCTCGGCCTCGGCGTGCAGCCACCGAACGCCGATTGGGGGTCGCTGGTGCGCGAGAACATCTCGGGGCTGAGCGAGGGCGCGCCGGCCGTGATCATGCCGGCCATCGCCATCGCGGTGCTGACCATCGGCGTCAACCTGCTGATCGACAGCCTGCCCGGCCGCCGCGAGGGGCATTGAGATGACCGCGACCGTCCAGGTCTCCGGCCTGCGCGTCACCGCCCGCACCGAGGAGGGCAGCGAGGCCGTGATCGTCGACGATGTCGGTTTCACCATCCGGCAGGGCGAGGTGCTGGCGCTGATCGGCGAATCCGGCTCGGGCAAGACCACGATCGCCCTGGCGACAATGGGCTACTGCCGGGCCGGCTGCCGCATCACCGGCGGCTCGGTCAACGTCTTCGGGCGCAGGATCCTGGGGCTCGACCGCAAGACCCTGCGCGGCCTGCGCGGCCGGCAGATCGCCTATATCGCCCAGAGCGCGGCGGCCGCCTTCAACCCGTCGCGCAGCATCATGGCGCAGGTGATCGAGAGCGCGCTGATCCACGGCACCATGACCGCGGAGGCGGCGCGCACCAAGGCGCGCCAGCTGTTCCGGGAGCTGGCCCTGCCCGACCCCGACCGGATCGGCGACCGCTACCCGCACCAGGTCTCGGGCGGCCAGCTGCAGCGCTTGATGGCGGCGATGGCGCTGATCAACGACCCCGAGCTGGTGATCTTCGACGAGCCGACCACGGCGCTGGACGTCACCACCCAGATCGAGGTGCTGCGCGCCTTCAAGGCGGTGGTGCGGACCCGGAAGACCACCGGCATCTACGTCTCGCACGACCTCGCCGTGGTCGCCCAGATCGCCGACCGGATCGCGGTGCTGCGCCATGGCCGGCTGCAGGAGACAGGCCCGACCGAGCGCCTGGTGACCGCGCCGGAGGATAGCTACACCCGCCAGCTGATCGCCGCCGCCACCCCGGCGCGACGGACCACCGGTGACGTGGCGGCGCCGGCCGATTCCGTGCCGCTGCTGCGGGTCGAAGGGCTGCTCGCCGGCTTCGGCGCGGCGCGGCCCGGCGCGCTGCCGCCGGTCACCGCGCTGCAGGACATCGACCTGTCGATCCGGCGCGGCCGCACCCTCGGCGTGATCGGCGAATCCGGCAGCGGCAAGAGCACGCTGGCCCGCGTCATCGCCGGGCTGCTGCCGGCGGCGCGCGGCCGCATCCTGCTGGACGGCCAGGCCCTGCCGGCGACGCTCGGCGGTCGCAGCCGCGACCAGCTGCGCCGCATCCAGATCGTGTTCCAGAACGCCGATACGGCGCTGAACCCGGCCCGGACCGTCGAGCAGATCATCGCCCGGCCGCTGGCCTTCTATCACGGCCAGGGCGACCGCCACCGCCGGCAGCGGCTGCACCGCCTGCTCGACCTGGTGCGCCTGCCCGCGGCGGTGGCCGACCGGCTGCCGGGCGAGCTGTCCGGCGGGCAGAAGCAGCGCGTCAACCTGGCCCGGGCGCTGGCCGCCGACCCCGAGCTGATCCTGTGCGACGAGGTCACCTCCGCCCTCGACACCGTGGTCGGCGAGGCGGTGCTGGACCTGCTGACCGAGCTGCAGCGCGAGCTCGGCGTCGCCCTGATGTTCATCAGCCACGACCTCGGCGTGGTCCGCTCGATCAGCCACGAGGTGCTGGTGCTGCGCCAGGGCCGGACCGTCGAGGCCGGCCCGACCGAGCAGGTGCTGCACGCGCCGCAGGCCGCCTATACGAAGCTGCTGCTGGCCTCGGTGCCCGAGCTACGGACAGGGTGGCTGGACGAGACCGGCGCCCGTGTGGTTTCGGCTGCCTGATACGAGCGGCCGACGACCTTTCCCGCTCGACGACGGTGAATGCTGCGCTGCCAGAACAGGTGCTCTCTTAGGATCACGGCCGCGCTCAGCCTCTTTTTCGGACATTAACAGGCCACTCCATGCCGCATATGCGAAACAATCATTCGTTGACAACACTTATCAGATAACTAACATCCGACTTGTCAGCACATCTCTGCCAGCCAGATCTCCCGCAACCAACCGGTGAGCAGCATGGCCAGACTCTCCTTCGGTGATCGCGGCATCGTCATCGCCATGGACCACGCCCGCACGCTCGGCGTGGTGCCGGGGCTCGAAGACCCGGGCGCCGTGCTGGACCGCGTGATCGCGGCCGGCGCCGACGCGATCATGACCTCCTACGGCGTGATCAAGCATTACCGCGACAGGCTGCTGGGCCGGCTGCCGGTCTATCTGCGGCTGGACGGCGGCCCCAGCAGCTATCGCGAGGACTGGCTGCGCTACACCGAATGGAGCCTGCTGCACACGGTGGAGGACGCCCGCCGGCTGGGCGTCGACGGCGTCTGCGTCATGGGCTTCATGGGCGGCGATGTCGAGATGCGCACCTATGACATCGTCGCCCGGGTGGTCGGCGACTGTGCCGCCGACGGGCTGCCGGTGATGGTCGAGGCGCTGCCCTGCCCGGCCGAGCGCATCCCGAACCCGCTCGATGCCGGCGCCATGGCCTCGGCCTCGCGCATCGCCTTCGAGCTCGGCGCCGACATCGTCAAGACCTACTACACCGGCTCGGCCGACAGCTTCCGCCGGGTGACCTCCACCTGCCCCGCCCCGGTGCTGATCGCCGGCGGGGTGAAGATGGAGACGGTGCGGGACGCGCTGGCGGTGGTGCACGGCTCGGTCCAGGCCGGCGGCCGCGGCGTCGTGTTCGGCCGCAACATCTGGCAGGCGCCGGACCCGGCGGCGGTGGTGCGCGCCCTGGCGGCGATCATCCATCGCGGCCAGGGCGTCGACGAGGCGATGGCCGCCGGCGGCCTGTCCGGCTGACAGCATTGCGGGGCCAGAGATGGCGACGCGCTTCGAACCGCCCTTCCTGATCGGCGTCGATGTCGGCACCCGGTCGGTCCGCGCCATCGCCTTCGATGCGCGCGGCCGCCGAGCGGCGCAGGCGGCGCGGCCGACCCCGGCGCGGATGCAGGCCGGCGGCCGCGGCGAATACGATCCCGACGCGCTGTTCGACGCGGTCACCGACTGCCTGGCCGAGGTCGCCCGGTCGCTCGCCGGCAAGCCGGTCGCCGGCCTCGCGGTCGGCAGCGTCGGCGAGAGCTGCGTGCTGGTCGACGACAGCGGCCGGTCGCTGGCGCCGTCGCTGGTCTGGTTCGACCGGCGCACCGAGGCGGCGGCGCGGGAGCTGGCCGGGACGGTCGGCCCGGACCGCATCTTCCAGATCACCGGCCTCGCCATCGACCCGACCCTGACCCTGTGCAAGCTGACCTGGATGCGGACGCATTGGCCGGAGGCGATGGCCCGCGCCCGCCGGGTGCTGGCCATCGCCGACTGGATCGCCTTCCGCCTGACCGGCGTCGCGGCCACCGAGCCGACCCTGGCCTCGCGCACCCTGTATTTCGACATCCATGAGCGCCGCTGGTCGGAGGAGCTGCTGGGCCTGACCGGGTTCGACCCCGCTTTGCTGCCGCCGGTCCTGGCCTCCGGCACCGCGATCGGCCCGGTGCGGCCGGAGGTGCTGGCCGAGACCGGGCTGGCCGGGCGGCCGGTGGTCGCCACCGGCGGCCACGACCATCTCTGCGGCTCCTACGCCGCCGGCATCACCCGGCCGGGCATGCTGCTGGACAGCCTGGGCACGGCCGAGGCGGTGCTGCTGGCCACGGCCTTCCCGCTGCTCGACCCGGCGGCGATGCGGCGCGGCTTCATCCAGGGCGCGATCAAGCCCCACCTCTCCTATCTCGGCGGCGGCATCAACAGCTCGGGCGGGGCGGTCGAATGGTTCCGGGCGCTGACCGGCCAGGCCGAGCATGAGGCGCTGATCGCCGAGGCCCGCGCGATCGAGCCGGGCAGCCAGGGCGTGGTGTTCCTGCCGCATCTGGTCTACAGCCCGCCGCCCGACCCGGATACCAGCGCGCGCGGAGCCTTCATCGGCCTGACCGCCCATGCCGATCGCGGCGCGCTCTTCCGCGCGGTGCTGGAGGGGCTCGCGATGCAGGCGCGGCTGATGGTCGACGCCATGGCGGCGCTGCCGGGGATCACCCCGCCGACCGAGATCCGGGCGATCGGCGGCAGCTCGCGCAACGCCCTGTTCCTCGAGATCAAAGCCAATGTCTATGGCCGCCCGATCACGGTGGTGGACGAGCCCGAGGCCACGGCGCTGGGCACGGCGCTGCTGGGCGGCGTCGCCGCCGGGCTGTGGCCCGATCTCGACGCCGCCCTCGCCGCGATCGACCAGCGGCACCACACGGTGGCGCCGGATCCCGGCCTCGCCGAACGCTATGATGCGCTGCACCGCTCGGTGTTCGAGCGGCTGCATGCGACGCTGACCCCAATCAACCAAGCCCTGGCCGGCTTCGACCGCAAGGCCGAGCTGGTCCCGGCCTGACCCCGCGCCAAGACCAAGAAAGCAACAACCAACCAGACAGATGGAGGAAACGATGGAACGGCGCTTGTTCATGTCCCTTCTGGGCGCCTCGGCCGCGCTCGCCGGCACTGCCGCGATCACCCCGGCCAAGGCCCAGGGCAAGAGCTTCAGGATCGCCCTGGTCCCCGGCCTGACGACGGACGCCTTCTACATCACCATGCGGCGCGGCGCCGAGGCGGCGTGCAAGGCGGTCGGGGCCGAGCTGATGTTCCAGGGCGCACCCGAGTTCAACCCGGTGCTGCAGGTGCCGGTGCTGGACGCGGTGATCGCGCGCAAGCCCGACGCGCTGCTGGTCGCCCCGACCGACAAGACCCAGCTGATCGAGCCGCTGCGCAAGGCGGCCGATACCGGCGTCCCGGTCTTCACCGTCGACACCTTCATCGGCACCGGCGTGTACCAGGCCGGCGAGGGCAATGCCGACTTCCCGCTCTCCTACATCGCCTCGGACAATATCCTGGGCGGCCGCATCGCGGCGCGGGCGCTGGCCAAGTCGATCGGCGGCAAGGGCAAGGTCTACGTCTCCAACGTCAAGCCCGGCATCTCCACCACCGACCAGCGCGAGGAGGGGTTCAAGGACGAGATCAAGGCCCATTCCGGCATCGAGGTGCTGGAGACGCAGTTCAATGACGACGACGCCAACAAGGCGGCGTCGCAGCTGCAGGCGGTGCTGGCCCGCAACCCGGACCTGGCGGGCGTGTTCGGCGCCAACCTGTTCTCCGCCCTCGGCGCCGCCAACGGCGTCAAGCAGGCGGGCAAGGCGGGCGCGGTCAAGGTCGCGGCCTTCGACGCGCCGCAGTCGATCGTCGAGGATCTGAAGAACGGCACGGTCGACATCGCCATCGCCCAGCACCCGGCCGAGATCGGCTGGTTCGGCGTGATCAGCGCCTTCGCCCATCTGACCGAGCAGTCGGTGCCGACCGCGATCGGCACCGGCTTCACCGTGATGGACAAGTCGAACATCGACGACCCGAAGGTGGCGCGGTTCCTGTACACGGGCTGATGCGCCGCGTGACGAGCCGCCAGGCCGCCGTCTCAGGCGGCCTGGCCTTTCCGACCAGGAGCCGGGTGCCCATGTCGATCTCCTCGATGCCTTCCACCACCAGCAACGGCCGGGCCCTGCTGCTCCGGGTGGCGGAGCTGCGGGCCTGGCTGTTCCTGGTCCTGCTGGTCGTGTTCTTCGAGGCCTGGGCCCGGATCGTCTACGACACCACCTTCATCCTGAACCCGTACAACCTGCAGTCGATCGGCATCTTCGCGGTGGCGCCGCTGCTGCTGGCGCTGGGCCAGACCTTCATCATCATCTCGGCCGGCATCGACCTGTCGGTCGGCTTCACCATGGGCCTGGCCTCGGTGGTCGCGGCCCATGCCGCCAATCTCGGCCCGGCGATCGGCCTCGGCCCGGTGCCGGCGATGCTGCTGGGCCTCGCCGCCGGCGTGGCCGTGGCCTTCGTGCCGGGGCTGGTCAATGGCTGGCTGATCGCGCATCTCAGGGTGCCGCCCTTCATCGGCACGCTCGGCATGTACGGCGTCGCCCGCGGCGCCGCCTTCCTGATCGCCGGCGGCACCACGGTCCCGGTCGTCAACAGCTGGTTCGCCACCATCGGCAACGGCCGCGTCGCCGGCATCCCGACCGTGGTGCTGATCACCGTGATCGCCGCGCTGGCGATGCACTATCTGCTGTCGCAGACCCGCTTCGGCCAG
This sequence comes from Inquilinus sp. OTU3971, assembly GCF_038440215.1. NCBI lineage: Bacteria > Pseudomonadati > Pseudomonadota > Alphaproteobacteria > Rhodospirillales > Rhodospirillaceae > Inquilinus > Inquilinus sp. OTU3971. Next base: position 30,313 of record NZ_JASATH010000087.1, read on the forward strand.
CACACCTATGCCATCGGCGCCAACCGCAACGCGGCGCTGCGCGCCGGCATCGACGTCCGCCGCCACGCCATCCGGCTCTATCTCCTTGCCGCAATCTGCGCCGGGCTGGCGGGATCGCTCTACGCCGCCCGCTTCGCCGCCGGCGCGGCCCAGGCGGGCGAGCCGCTGCTGCTCGATTCGATCGCGGCCGTGGTGATCGGCGGCGCCAGCCTGTTCGGCGGGTCGGGCACGATCGGCGGCACCATCGCCGGCGCCCTGGTGATCGCCGTGATCCAGTACGGGCTGGTGTTCATCGATGTCGAGCCGTTCTGGCAGTTCGTGGCGGTCGGCGTCGTCATCATCATCTCGGTGCTGGTCGACCAGAGCCAGCGCCGGCTTGCACGGGGACGCCAGGATGACTGAGCCGCTGCTGTCGGTCCGCGGCCTGTCCAAGCGCTTCGGCGGGGTCCAGGCGCTGAGCGGGGTGTCGCTCGACCTCGCGGCCGGCGAGGTGCTGGCGCTGGCGGGGGACAACGGCGCCGGCAAGTCGACCCTGATCAAGGCGATCTCCGGCGTCCACCGCCATGACGAGGGCGAGATCCGCCTGGCTGGCGAGCCGGTCTCCTTCGCCACGCCGCATGACGCCCGCGACCGCGGCATCGAGACGATCTACCAGGACCTGGCGCTGGCCGACAACCTGTCGATCGGCGCCAACATCTTCCTCGGCCGCGAGCCGAAGCGGCGGCTGTTCGGCTTCCTGCCGGTGCTGGACCGAAAGCACATGGCCGAGGCGGCGCGGGCGACCATGGCGCGGCTGGACTTCCATGTCGAACGGCTGGAGGCGCCGGTCTCGACCTTCTCCGGCGGCCAGCGCCAGGCGGTGGCGATCGGCCGGGCGATCTACTGGAACGCGCGGATCCTGATCATGGACGAGCCGACCGCGGCGCTGGGCGTGCCGGAGCAGCGCAAGGTGCTGGCGCTGGTCCAGGCGCTGAAGGCACAGGGCAAGGGCGTGGTCTTCATCTCGCACAATCTCGGCGACATCTTCGCGGTCGCCGACCGCATCGTCGTGCTGCGCCGCGGGATCAAGGCCGGCGAGCGCCGCACCGCCGAGACCGACGCGGATGAGGTGGTGCGGCTGATGGTGGGAGGGTGACCCTCTTTCGAGTCCCCCCTCCCCTCGCGGGAGGGGGTTAGGGGGAGGGGGTTTTCTCGGCCAGCGCCGGCATCGGTCCGTCGATCGCGGTGATGACGGAATGATCCTATCCATTCGCGCGCGGACGCGCGCAGACCCCTCCCCCTGCCCCCCCCCCCCCCCCGGGGGGGGGGGGGGGGGTAGAAACGGGA